>NZ_JAELTR010000129.1:0-1584 GCF_016428945.1 Chromobacterium sp. ASV23 | reverse complement strand
GGTAAGTACCGGTCAGGTCCTTGCCCACTTCGAGCGGACCCTTGACCTTCAATGCCTTCACCACCGGCTTGGCAGACGGATCGATCGGCTTGCCGTTGTCGCCGCCCTCGGACTCGTTGCCGCCGCCATTTCCATCATTCGCCGGCCCATCGGTCGCCAACTTGGCGGTGTTACCCACCGTGCCCGCGCCGTTCTTGGCTTGAATTGCAAGTTCCAACACCTTGCCGGCGTCAGCCGCCACAATCTTGTGTGCGTTCACTTCACCAGACTTGGTGACAGTCTCGCCCTTGGCTGCGTCGGTCTTACCCTTCTCGCCCCAGGCAAACGTCGACTTGTCGGTACTATTGCCACCGTGGGCAGCAAATTGGTAGCTACCGGTCAGGTCCTTACCCACTTCGAGCTGACCCTTCAGTTTCAGCGCGGAGACTTCTGGCTTGGCCGTCGGATCAATTGGCTTGCCGTTTTCGCCGCCTTCGGTTTCGTTGCCGCCATCCGGATTGTCCGTCAGCGTACCATCTGTCGCCGCCATGACGGTATTACCAACCTTACTAGCTCCATTCCTGGCCTGTACGCCCACCTCCAACACTAAGCCAGCATCATCAGCAGAAATGGTGTAGGCCGGCACTTCACCAGACTTGACCACTCTTTTGCCTTTGGCCGGTTCTATCGTACTCTTTACGCCCCAGGCATAAGTGGAGGCATCAGTACGGTCTCCATTGTTGGCATCAAACTGGTACTCACCGGTCAGGTCTTTACCTACTTCCAGCGTGCCTTTAACCTTCAGGGCCTTCACTACCGGCGGCGCCAACGGATTAAGAGGCTTGCCGTTGTCACCACCTTCGGTTTCGTTGCCGCCACCGTCGTTCTCAGACATCGAACCATCCGTCGCCACCTTGGCGGTATTACCCACCGCATTGGCGCCGTTCTTGGCCTGCACCGCCACCTCCAACACCTTACCTGCGTCGGGTGGGACAATCTTATACGCCGGTACCACGCCAGACTGGGCAACGGTCTCGCCCTTGGCCGCGTCGGTCTTGCCCTTCTCGCCCCAGGCAAACGTCGACTTGTCGGTACCGTTGCCGTTGTTGGCATCAAACTGGTAGGCCGCCGTCAGATCCTGGTCAACCTCGAGCAGGCCCTTGACCTTCAACGCCTTCACCACCGGCTTGGCAGACGGATCGAGCGGCTTGCCGTTGTCGCCGCCCTCGGTTTCGTTGCCGCCGCCTTCGTTCTCAGACATCGAACCATCGGTCGCCACTTTGGCTGTGTTGCCCACCACATTGGCCCCGTTCTTCGCCTGCACGCCCACTTCCAGCACCTTGCCGGCATCCGCCGCCACGATGGTGTGCGCCGGCACGGTACCCGACTGGGCGACGGTCTCGCCCTTGGCCGCGTCGGTCTTGCCTTTCTCGCCCCAGGCAAAGGTCGACTTGTCGGTACCGTTGCCGTTGTTGGCGTCAAACTGGTAAGTACCGGTCAGGTCCTTGCCCACTTCGAGCGGACCCTTGACCTTCAATGCCTTCACCACCGGCTTGGCAGACGGATCGATCGGCTTGCCGTTGTCGCCGCCCTCGGACTCGTTGC
>NZ_JAELTR010000128.1:0-1850 GCF_016428945.1 Chromobacterium sp. ASV23 | reverse complement strand
TGCTGGAATGTATCTGCTGCGTCCGGCCGTGCTTGTCGGTGATCCCCTTGAAAAGCTGCCCCTTTCCGTCCTTGAGAACATAGGGGGTGTTTCTCATGATATTGCCCTGGCTATCCTTGACCTGGAACGAAAGGCTGTGCAGATCGCCAGAAGGCATCTTTTGCATGTCCATGCCGATTTGCGCCGGCCCTGAGAGCGCGATATTCTGCCCACGGATGCTAACTTGTCCCGGGCAATGAATTTCAATATTGCCCCCTGCTATTCTGATGTAACCGCCGCCTGACATTTTGCCCTCCAGGGTAGGATGGTTCGGATTAGAAAATCAAATACATCATTCGCTCAGCATGACATTCATCATTGCAATGCAGGCCCAAGACAGTCTTATCGTGTCGGCCGACAACACGACGGTCGCGTTCAGCAATCACACAGCCTTCAGGCGGAACATCGCTTCGAAGAAGCTCCACGACTGGCCAGGCGGCGTATTCACCGGCACCGGCGAGTATGGCGTCGTTCAGCGCACGCTGGAACACCTCATCCGCGGCGCTGCCCTATCGTCACTGCCGGCGCTGCTGGCGCACGAAAAGGAGTATCGGCGCCAAGAGGCCGGTCCGAACGAGCAGATCGACATCACGCGGCTGATCCTGTCCGCACCGACGCCAGAAGGCCCGCGGCTGCACATCGTCACAGATGAGGCGATCGAGCAGATCGGCCCAGGCGAGCTACTGATGTTCTTCCCGCTCGACTACGACTTCTTTGCGGCCTCGTCGGAGGCAATCCGCGACCTGAACGCCGCACTTCGCCCTCAATCGGCTTTTGCCACGCTTGATGAGTGGATCGGCTTCTATGCCGAGAAGTTCGCGCATATTTACGCACTGCAGAGCCAGAACAACGAGTTGATCAGCAGGAGCTTCAATATCCACTTCCAGACCGAAGAGCAGTCGTTGATGTTCTTCGCGGAGAACGCGGACTAAAGTGGGGTCAGCGCTGACGATACGGCCTGCTTCGGCGCGCAATCGGATGATGGTCTGCGCGAGGTAGCCGCACGAGCAAAATTCTGACCATAGCAGCTTCAGGGAGATTTGCCAGCTGTCCGGGAAGACAGGATTGCGCCACACAGGGCTCGAATCACATCCGATGTCATATCATATCATTTCAAATTGATTGATATCGATTGACATCAAATCAATTGATAGCAATTGCACTGAAATTAACCATAGTCCTTACCCAGCCAAACTGCGATGAATCAAAAAGTGACTCCAAAATTGCAAGCCACCAAGAGTAGACGCTCAATGCAAAACACAATAAACTAAAATCTCATTGACCACTCACACAAAACATGAGCATCCGCGAACTAACCTTTCTCGACTTATTTTTTATTTTCTATGGGGCTGTTTTCGTCTTTGGAATAATAACTTCATTAATCCTCATCCCTAAAATCATCAAACTGAGAAATGAAAACCAGAAACGGCTAATCAAAAAAGTTAGGATGAAGAAAAATGCGCTATCACTATATGCATTCAAAAAAAGAGCCAAATACCAAAATAATAAAACAACAACAAACCATCACAACACTAGGAAGTGTAAAATTCAACAAATGGAAAAGGGCCAGTCGCAGACCAGCCCCTTCAACTAACAAAACAGATCGTTCATCAACCTTGTTTCATCGCAAAGTTATACCTCACCGGAATCAATACTATCAACACCAATATTTTCAATTCTCTTTGCCAATCGAACTGGGTCTGGATGGCTATACCGCTTCAACATGGAAAGCGTTTTGTGGCCTGTAATAGCAGAGACTTCAATGATGCTTAAGCCTGTCTCTTATACACATCTCCGAGCCCACGAGACTC
>NZ_JAELTR010000127.1:0-1888 GCF_016428945.1 Chromobacterium sp. ASV23 | reverse complement strand
CCCCCCCCCCCCCCCCCCCCCCCCCCCCCCCCCCCCCCCCCCCCCCCCCCCCTTTTGAGTCTCGTGGGCTCGGAGATGTGTATAAGAGACAGCTGTCTAGCAGCGCACAAAGCATGCTTTCCCACGCCAAGCTAACGCTTAATTGCTTAACAAACAGGATTTTAAAAATGGAAAAGTTGGGTTTCATTTATCTCGCTTCCAAGCCAGGATTTAAAGATAATTTATTGAAAATCGGAGTATCGAAAAATCAGCCTCAATTAAGGTTGGCCGCTCTTAGCAAATCAACAGCGGCACCTGCCGAATTTGAATTGCTTTATGCCAATTCAACTCAGGACGCTAAGAAAGTTGAAAGCCGAGTACACTCTCTTCTTAAAAAATATAGATTTAGATCACAAAAAGAATATTTCAACATTGCACCGCCAGATGCGATTAAGGTGATAGATAAAATTATTGAATACACAAACTTCCCAATAAAACTATCCAATCAGATTGGGAAAAGCCATGATTTCATCAACTCTCACTACGTACCTAGGCTGAACATTCATGAAATCAACTTGTTTGGCCTGATTATGGCAGCCACCAATGATATGAGGCTTAGGCATATCTTTACAAGTCAACTTGATATACTAGATGGCTTCTTGGATGCCAAAACGGTCTCTCACTGGAAAAATATATCCATCGAATCATCTAGAAAAGCCATGAGGAAATTTCAAAAAAAAGCTGAGAAACTTGAAATCAAACTGATGCAAAATAAAGGAAATATTAAAATATTCAAAGAAATTAACTATCATCACGGTGAATTATGGTGGCTTTTTACTGAGGAATTTATCCCTCACTTTACGAATGATAAGATTTAAATCTCTATGTAAATTATAAATGACAGCATAAAAAGAGAGGCCGGTAGGAGAGGCTAAAAAAAAATCCCGCCGCTGCGTTACGACGACTTGCCGTACTCAAGTATTACCTGCGTCGACGCGCCTTGCCTCAGGCGTGCAACTGATTATTGTTAGTCGCTCTCATTGCTACTAAATGGACGGTCAGGGCTGATGGGGTGGACTTCCGCTTTGGCCGATCAGTGGACTTTGTGCCAGCCAGATCGATGGCAGTTCCGCCAAAACGGTCATTCGACCAGGTGATGGCGATAATCTGCAATGTGACGCTTTGCTGCTGCTCGGCCGTCGCGTTGAACGGCTGTATGCGCTGCCACAAGTGTGTTTATAGCCCGCAGAAAGTGACTTTGTGATCCAGTTACAGTAACCTCCAGTGCTGATAAAACCGTCAATTTGCGACAGGTGGCTAGTTACAGTATTTTCATCCGCACCGATGCCCCTTTAGTGCGGTAGTCTATGTGATCCGCCTATCAAACGTGACAGACGCCCGACAGGTGGTTGTAAACTATTATTAGGGTTGAATGCCCATGTTTCTCATGCAACGATGCCACCCGGGAATATTTGTAAGATCAATATTTTTTACACTAGTGGAATGAAACTGTTCGGCATTGAAGTATAGCAATACTTTTAATGCAAGGATGCCTGGATTGAATGAGCACATGAATAGTGGCAGTATAAGGGATTTATATCTTTCCATTAGACCTTCGATTCGTAACTGATCGAATTCAAGTACTAGGATTTCAGACTCTTCTGATTTTGGCACCAGTAGATGGACGATGCTATGAGCCGCTGGGTGTGTATATTGGCAAAGCTCGGAGTAACACTCGTACAGGTTGGGTATATCAGATTTCTCCAGTTGTTTGATATATTCAGCGGCTTGCTTTGCTTTGTGCGAAGGAGGGGCGCTGTCTCTTATACACATCTCCGAGCCCACGAGACTCAAAAAGGGGGGGGGGGGGGGGGGGGGGGGGGGGGGGGGGGGGGGGGGGGGGGGGGGG
>NZ_JAELTR010000126.1:0-2237 GCF_016428945.1 Chromobacterium sp. ASV23 | reverse complement strand
CCCCCCCCCCCCCCCCCCCCCCCCCCCCCCCCCCCCCCTTTTTCAAGCAGAAGACGGCATACGCGATAATTGGCGGAGTCTCGTGGGCTCGGAGATGTGTATAAGAGACAGCGCGAGACCGCTCGTTTGTCCCAGCTTGGGTATTACGGCAGCGTGGGTTGGTTTAATCCCTCTGAATCTGACTTAGGCGTTCAATCAATGGGGTTTGCTGTCTGGGGGGCTAAGGCAAAAAATCATAGTCAGTTTAGTGCCGTTAGTTATGTTGATGAAACTAGTGATGCATGGATATTGACAAGGGATAGCCGTTTGATTTCGGCTGGTTCGCTTGTTGGTGGTGCGCTGGAGGTTCAGTATGCGGCCTCTGAAAATGTAGTGCTGAAAGGCGCATTTGGTATGGAAAAGATGCGTTTCCCTTTCAGTGATGGTAGCGAAGAGGTTTCTCATAAGCCCTACGTTGATTTGAAATTGTCTTTTGCTGTTGATGAAAAGAATGAATTTAGTATCGGTGGCAAGACAGGCGTTGCGGAAAAGCGTGTAGATGTTGAGTGGAAGCGGCCGACCTTTTCTCTGGTGGCTTTCAATGCAAATGGGGTTGAGAAGACTTCGGGACGCTGGGGTGTGGGTGTCAACTTTGATGTGCTGGCAATGCTGGGGCATAAAACCCATAAGAGTGGTGTGTCGCTGGCCTCTTCCTTACGAGCTCGTCCGGGGCGCAATAGCAGTGAGTTGCTGCGCACGGCAATGGATCGTCCGGTGCAACTGCCTTCTACCTTCTTGGCGAAGGTTGATCCCACAGGGCTTCAGCAGGTGGTGGTTGAGAAGTCTAGCCTGCCGCCAGGTAGTGAAATTGATGCTAACGGCAATCTGCGCATCCCTGTTGGCGAGGGGCAGGGGCATATCATGGATAGCCAGAGAAATGCGGCAATTTTCAGTGATAGCGTCTACAAAATGGAAGGAAATGTTCTGGTTGTGAATGTTTCCTCTCTTCCGAAGCCGCAGGGGCTGGATCAGTATTCCGTACGCGTGAGTGATGCAAACCGCGCAGTTTGGCTCGTTACCTTTGACACTGCTAGTAAGTAATCGATACAGGGCATTAAGAAAATGAACAAAATATATCAATTGAAGTGGTCGGATGTAACGTCTGGTTGGGTGGTTACTTCCGAGCTCAGCTCTCGAGTTCCTTCTCGGTGTCGGGTTGCGCGTGGCGGTTCGCGGGCGCGTACGCTATTGGTTCGTATGGCGGTTATGAGCTCGCTGGTGGTGCAAGCATTTATGCCTTCGCAAGCACATGCTGACCATGTGGTGCGTAACGTGAAGGTGCAAAAAGAAGGTGTCAGCGTTGCGCAGCTGGAGTGGGTGAAGATTCCGCTCGAGGTGGGGCAAACGCTGAGCGCCGTCTATCAGTTTACCGATCAGACGCACTTGAACAACTTCATTGACCAATCTCGTTATCTCTATGGCTATAGCGGTACGGCCGGTCAAGTTGCGAGCGAAGGTTTGATGGTGGAAAAGAGCGGTCAAGTGCCAGGCCGACTGCTGACTGAGGCTGATGTTGGTAAAACGCTTGAGTTGTCGGTGCAAGCTCGAAGCCCTGAAATGGTGGGTAATACGCTAACCATTGATACTCGTACATTATCTGAAAACGGCGTTACCGGCGGTGCTCCACCGGAAGTCATGAACTTGAAGATGAAGGGCCATTTGGAACTGGGCCAAGAGTTGAGCGCTACTTACCAGTTCAATGCCAATGGTGGCAATGCGACTGACCAATCCACCTTCGCTTGGGGCGAGAAGGGTCAAACTACGCCGGAGCTGGGTGCGACAGTGTCTACGTCTGGTCAAGTACCTGCGCACAAGATTGATGCAGCCGATGCTGGCAAGGTGCTGGAAGTCGGCGTGCAAGCCAAGAACGGTGCGGGTAGAACGGGTAATACGTTGAAGCTTGCTACCGATATGTCGGTGGGGGATGGCAACGAAACCGAGGGCGGCGACAACGGCAAGCCGATCGATACGAATGCCAAGCCGGTGGTGAAGGCGTTGAAGGTCAAGGGTCCGCTCGAAGTGGGCAAGGATCTGACCGGCGCTTACCAGTTTGACGCCAACGGCGGCAACAGTACCGACAAGTCCACCTTTGCCTGGGGCGAGAAGGGCAAGACCGATGCGGCCAAGGGTGAAGTGATTGCCCAGTCGGGCGTCGTGCCGGCGCACACCATCGTGGCGGCGGATGCCGGCAAGGTGCT
>NZ_JAELTR010000125.1:0-2313 GCF_016428945.1 Chromobacterium sp. ASV23 | reverse complement strand
GCGCCAGATGGTGCAAAGCATCCAGGAAAACGCTCATCACGTCTCCGACTCCGCCCGCGCGCTGTCCGGCATGGCGCAGCAAGTAGCCACCGGCGCCCAAACCCAGGCCGAAGCCACCTCGTCTGCCGCCGCGTCCATCGAACAACTGACCGTCAGCATCAATCAGGTGGCGGACAACTCCAGCGAGGCCTCGCAGCAGGCGCAGGCCGCAGGGCAGCTGGCCAATCGCGGCGGCACCGAAGTGCTGGAATCCGTCGGCAAGATCCGCTTCGTCACCACCTCGGTGGATGATACCGCGAAGCAGATGAACAGCCTGACGCGTGAGGTCCAGCAGATAGGCAATATCGTCACCGTGATCCGTGATGTGGCCGACCAGACCAATTTGCTGGCGCTGAACGCCGCCATCGAAGCCGCCCGCGCCGGAGAAACCGGCCGCGGTTTCGCCGTGGTGGCCGACGAGGTGCGCAAGCTGGCCGAGCGCACCACTACCTCGGCCCAGGAAATCACCGCCATGATAGGCTCCATCCAGCAAGGCGTGGGCCAGGTGGTGCACAGCATGGGTCAAAGCCTGGATTGCGTGGAGGGCGTGTCCGGCACTGCGGAGCAGGCATCGCTATCGATGAAGGAAATCGAAACCAGCGCCGACACCATCATTCGCACCATCCACAGCATCACCGGCGCGCTGACCGAACAGCGCAGCACCAGCTTGAGCCTGGCGCAGGATATGGAAAAAGTGTCTCGCATGGCCGAGGAAAACAACGCCACCGTGCAGGAGCTGGCCACCACCTCCAGCCAGTTGAATGCGCTGTCCGCCAATCTGCAAAGCGTTGCTACGCGATTCCGGCTATAGCTTAACCGCGCCTACCCACATCAGGCTGCGCCTATCGGCGCAGTTTTTTTGCCGGCAATCTTCAGATCGCATAGCAAAGCCAGCCGCAACAAGCTGCCAACACGGCACGCGTTTCTCATTTATAATCGCGCCACCCCAACTACAACTATCGCACCGACACGCCATGGACCCGATCCTGTTGTTCCACTCCCTGATCATGGGCTTGGTGGAAGGCATCACCGAATTCCTGCCCATTTCCTCCACCGGCCACCTGATCCTGACCGGCGACCTGCTGAACTTTCTCGACAAGGAAAAACGCGACGTCTACGAGATCTTCATTCAGCTGGGCGCCATGCTGGCGGTGGTGTGGGAATACCGCGCCAAGATAGGCCGCACCGTCAGCGGCGCCGTTCGCCCCGGCAGCGAGCGCAATCTGCTGCTGGGTATTGTCATCGCCTTCATCCCGGCCGCCATTGCCGGCCTGCTGTTCTCCAAGCAGATCAAGGCGGTGCTGTTCAACCCGGTCTGCGTGGCTGTCGCCTTCATCGTAGGCGGCTTGATCATCCTGTGGGCGGAAAAGCGGCAGCACAAGGTGGCGGTGGAGACGGTGGACGATCTGAGCCTGAAGGACGCCTTGAAAGTGGGGCTGTGCCAATGCCTGGCGCTGATTCCCGGCACTAGCCGCTCCGGCGCCACCATCATCGGCGGCCTGTTTCTGGGCCTGTCGCGCAAGGCGGCGACGGAGTTCTCGTTCTTCCTCGGCATTCCCACGCTAGGCGCGGCTTCGCTGTACAGCCTGATCAAGCACCGCGAGGCGCTGAGCGCGGACGACATCGGCGTGTTCGCCGTCGGCTTTATCGCGTCCTTCGTCTTCGCCTTCCTGGCCATCCGCGCGCTGCTGCGCTTCATCTCCACCCACAGCTTCGCCGTGTTCGCCTGGTATCGAATCGCTTTTGGCCTGATCGTGCTGGCCAGCTGGCAGACTGGCTTGGTGAACTGGAGCGCCGGTTAAAAACGCGCGCCGCGGGCAAAGCCTGCGGGCCTGCCCGCCCTACTTCGCATCCCGCCGGACTTTGCTGACGCGTTCGAAGAATTCGTAGATGCCAGTCTCGCTCATGCGCCGCGCGTCGGCCAGCTCGCCAGCACGGGTGGCGTAGATCACCTTGTTGTCCGGCGACAGCACCACCGCCGCCGGAATACCCTTGGCGATAGGGTGGCCGTAAGCGGCGTCGATGTCGAGGTTATGGTCGAAATTGCCGACATCCACCTTCACCACCTTGAATTCCCTCGCCAGCAGATCGGCGCTCTTGCCCGTCTTCAGCGCCGCATCCAGCGCGCGGCAGTCCTCGCACCAGTTGGCGCCCAGGATCAACAGCACCGGCTGATGGCTTTGCCGCGCGGCGGCCAGCGTCTGCCGCAGTTCGGCCTGTGCGTCGGCTTTTTCGTCATACGGCAAATCGCCGGCAAGCGTAGCGGCGCTGGCC
>NZ_JAELTR010000124.1:0-2334 GCF_016428945.1 Chromobacterium sp. ASV23 | reverse complement strand
GTAGGGCGCGCCGGGCGGCGGCGTCAGGCCGCAGACGCGCTCCCAGTCCGGCAGCAGCGCCTCGGCTTGCAGCGGGGTGACGGCGCCGGCCAGCTGGCGGGCAGAGCTTTGCGCGCGGTCCAGCGCCGCGCCTTCGCTGGCCAGTTCGGCTTGCAGCCGCGGGCCGTCCGGGCTGTAGCTGACCGGAGGCAGCAGCCGGGTCAGCAATTCCTGATAGGTCGGTTGCGGCATCATTTCAGCGTCCTCACCGTCAGCTGGCCCAGCCGCAGCCATTCCACCTTACTGGCGTCGGAAACCGGTTTGATGTTGCCGGCCGGGGCGTTGAGCTGGCGGTCCTGCACGCCGGGCAAGTCGGAAATCATCGCTTCGATCCGGCTTTTGACCAGCTGCTCGCCGGGCGCGAGGCCGGCGAAATAGGCCTGCAGCGTTTGCTGCAGCAGCGGCGTGAAGGCGTCCGCGCTCATGCTGCCCAGATCCAGCGCCACGTCGATGTCCACCGGGCGCGGCGTGGGCGCCAGCACCAGGCAGTTTTTGGCGGTGACGGGCCGCAAATCTTCGATATGGGCCTGCACCTTGGCCAGCGTTTTATCCGAGGGCAGGCTGCCGTCGGCGGTGATGACCACGTCCACGGTGCCGGCGCCGCGGCGCAGCGGGTAGACGTAGGCGGCGCTGACGCCGTCGATTTCCATCGCCCAGCGGCGGTAATCGTATTGATTGCCGCCGGCGGGCGGGCGGCGGATCAGCTCCAGCAGGCGGTCCAGCAGGGCCTGGTCGTTTTCTTCGTCGGTGGCGCCGGTCATTGCCAGCAGGATGGCTTTGCTGGCGATGCCGGACGGCGCCTGCATCAGTTCCACCGGCAGATTGGCGGGCTGATTGCCGGCGCTGCCGGGCTGGCTGGCCTGGATGGGCAGGCTGGCCTGGCCGTTGACGTCCAGCCGGTCCGGCGCCGGCTTGCCTTGGGTATCGAAGGGCTGGGCGACGTACAGCTGGTCGCCGACGCGCACTTGCAGGCCGCTGGCCA
This sequence comes from Chromobacterium sp. ASV23, assembly GCF_016428945.1. Lineage (NCBI taxonomy): Bacteria > Pseudomonadati > Pseudomonadota > Betaproteobacteria > Neisseriales > Chromobacteriaceae > Chromobacterium > Chromobacterium sp. ASV23. The sequence goes on along the minus strand of NZ_JAELTR010000124.1, from coordinate 1,313 downwards.
CCAGAGCGCCGGGCGCGCCGTTGATCTGCAGCCAGCCGCTGGCGGCGGTGGCAGGCTTGCGCACGATGCCGCGCAGGCGGGCGTGCTGTTCCAGGTAGGCGCTGTCGGCGGTGTCGGGGAATATCTGGCGCGCGATCCAGCTTTGGTGCTGGTACAGCCCTTCCACCGCGCCGGCGGTGGCGCTGGCGCGGACGAAGTTGTCGCTGTCAGGCGCGGTGGCGGCGTCGGCGCGCAGGTTTTGCAGGTCGCGCAGCAGCGCGTCGCGAATGCTGGCGAAGTCGGGCGTGGACAGGGGCATCAGGCTATCCTCACTTGATGTTGGAAATGTCGGATGTGGCCGCCGGTTTCGGCCACTTCAATGCTCAGCAGCAGGCGGCCGGGACCTTGCCGCTGCGCCGATACCTGGATGCGGCTGACGCGGCCGTCCTGTTGCAGCGGCTGCAGCGCTTGTTCCGCGTACTGGCAGGCCAGCAGGTCGATGCGGCTGCTGTCTTTGCTGCGCGACAGTTCGTGCAGGCGGGAGCCCAGCGTCGCATCGGCCCACCAGCCGCCCAGCGGGGTCATCAGACGGAGGTAGACGGCGTTGGCGAGGGTGTCGGTGGAGCCGCCGGCGTAGTCGCCGGTGACGGGGTCCAATAGTGGGTCCATGGCTATTTTCCTGGATAGGGGAAGGAGGCGGCAGAGGACGCCGGTCAGTGGCGCGGCTTATTTGGGCGGGCTGGTGGGGCCGTTGGGCGCGTCGTGGGTGTGCGAGACCAGGCTCTTGCCGCTGGCCTTGACGTCGCCGCTGGCATTCATCGATCCGGACAGCTGGATGTCGCCGTTGACGCTGGCGCCGCTGCCGCCCTGGATGGCCAGGCCGCCGTTGCCGTTGATCTGGCCCTGGGCGGTGAATTGGGCGCTGGTTTTCAAGGCGGGGGTGGTGAAGCTGGCTTGCTCGCTGGCGTTGACTTGCCAGTTCTTGCAGCTGAGCTGGAAGGTGTCGCACTCTACGGCGATGATCCTGCCGCGTTTGAGCACGATCTTGCTGCCTTCGTCGCTGTACAGCGCCACTTCTCCCGGTTGCAGCGATTGCAGCCGGTAGCTGCCGTGCTCGGTGGCGATCACCACGCTGTGGCTGCTGCGGCCGCCCAGCGGCAGCACCATGGCCATGCTGCCGGGCGGCGGATTGGAGGTGTAGCCGTAATGCTGGAACAGCTCGGCGTCTTGCAGCCGCTCGCCGGCCAGCGCGTCGGCCTGGGCCAGTTGCACGCCGCCGCCGCTGTCCACATGGGTCAGCGCCGCGCGGAAGCCCTGGCGCACATTGCTGAAGG
>NZ_JAELTR010000123.1:0-2287 GCF_016428945.1 Chromobacterium sp. ASV23 | reverse complement strand
CCCCCCCCCCCCCCCCCCCCCCCCCCCCCCCCCCCCCCCCCCCCCCCCTTTTGAGTCTCGTGGGCTCGGAGATGTGTATAAGAGACAGGGGTATTTAAAGTTTTAACACCCTTTGAAGTTGAGGGAATTAAACCGCTACGGCAGTTCATCCCCCAATGGGGTGCGGACATCTGAAGGGAATTTTCCCGCATTGCGGAGAAAGTCAGCTGACATCATTCATGCTTTTGGAATTGCCTCGGATTGAGGAAATTCGATCATCATGGCTGTTCATCCCTACAAGCCTTGCTAAGCGTCCTCGCGGGTGCAACTAGCATTGCTTCGCTGCGGGAGCAGGATGAAAGGGTATCGAAAGTTTCAACACCCTTTGACAGCCTCAGTTGAACTTAGCCCGTGCGTGTTGAACATGGCCTTAATCGCGGACTTCCGCGAATTAGAAAGGATGGGAAGAGTTCCTTCCATTACCAGCCCAGCCTGTAGCACCTTTGTTTGGCCCATCAGGGCTTCCAGATACTTGAGAGGGTTGGTCAGGCAGTAGCGGCCTTCAGCGTCTTGGCGGAGATACTTGGAATCCCAAGTTGCCTTGTAGCGAAGCGGGCAAAGTACCAGAATCCGGTACTTTAATTCCTCAAATCAACTCAACGAGTCAGGGCGTTGATGCCATTTCAATACCTGCAATTCTAGGAATCTTTCTCGTTCATTGGGTATCAATGTTCGAGGGCCAACGTAAGTTGAACTGACGTTTATCAGCATCTTCCAGCTCTGCCAACGAAAGCCCCTCAAACTGAGGGTCATTCTCTCTTGTCATGAATGCCTACAGAGCCTAGCGAAACCGGAAAGTTTTTCGTGTTATCCCATGCCCCGCAGCGCAGCAATGTTAGTTGCACCCGCGAGGACTATGTACAAGCTGGATAGAGCTGCAGCCATAGACTTAATTGAGGGAATTCCCTCTTTTAACTACCCAAATTCTGGGTAGTTAGCAAGGCCCAGCAAGCGGGATAGAGCAGCAGTCATAGGCTTAATTGACTCTGATTCCAGTGTTTTAACTCCCTCAACTTGAGTTAGTTGGAGCAAGGCCCAGCAAGCTGCTTAAAATTTAGGCAGTATCTTGAACGTTAATTTCCAACGCTCTACACACAGCAGAGCCAGACAGCGAACTTGACGTCTAGCCAGCGTGCGAAGAACACGGCGAGCTTCGGATGCGCCCAAGTGTCACGGTGCGAGCCAGCCAGCGAGCATGTATGCCCCTCCTCATTAATTTTCAATGAGGACGCCAGCTCTGCCATGTAGGGGCGTGTGTCCTTGGCATGCCAGAAGTTGACCATCTGCTTCCCGTAAGCCTTCACAGCCTTGGTCATGTTGTCCAGCTTGCTGACGCAAGAAGTAGCCATCCTCGCGGAACTCGAAAGCCTGCCCGTTGAAGGCGCGTTCAACGATGCTTGCGGTCTTGTCCTCGCCTTCGCCTACTCACAGGTTGCTCTGCTCGGTGTCGGGGAGAGGGCATTATTTATATCGGTATGGCGGGGCGGCTGCTATGCTGTGGATTGAGTATCAACATGCTGGCAAAGGGTAGCTAACCGCTAAAAGGGCAACGGGATGGAATACAAAGGCTTCGATGTTAATATAATCGCCTACCGTGACGGAAATCTAGGGTCTGAATCGTGGTCTGCAAAGTGTGAAATCATAGGCCGTGATGCAGAGGGTAGGAAAAACTGCTTCACGTTCGAACTTGATGGAGGCTTTCAAGGGAATGTTATTGCATGGGCAGCTGCTCAAAAGGCTGCTGAAGAGTTCATTGACTCCTATTTGCAGCGGATAAACACAAGCAAGATGCCAGAATGAATAGTGTGTTTTGAATTGAAAAAGCGCCCTAAGAAGTCTTAGAGCGCCTTTGTGCATCCATCAATACCGCTTATTATTCAGAAGGACCAAAAGAGCCAAGCGAAGAATTCAATACTTGGAAAGATAATCACCAGAAACAGAAATATCTCTGTCCTTCGCTTGTCATCAAGTACGCCCCAAAGGCCAGCAATGAGAATGCTTGAAAGCCACATCCAGAAAAGCCATGTAGAGGCCGTCAATTCTGGAGATGGCAATAAGCGTTCGTCAGCCTCTGAATATCTCCATGCTTGCCTTCTGTACGTAGCAGACAAGGCAAGCAATAGCATCTGAAATGCCATTAAGAGAAAATAGGCGTACCAACCTATGCGGCTTTCCTTAATGAAATTGGCTAGTCATCTTTGCCATACAGTAACTGTCTCTTATACACATCTCCGAGCCCACGAGACTC
>NZ_JAELTR010000122.1:0-2376 GCF_016428945.1 Chromobacterium sp. ASV23 | reverse complement strand
TCGACGACAAATCCAGCTGCTGGCTGCGCGTGGCCATGCCCAGCGCCGGCGCCGGCTTCGGCCACCAGTTCATCCCGCGCATCGGCCAGGAAGTGCTGGTCGACTTCATCGAAGGCGACATCGACCGCCCCGTGATCACTGGCGTGCTGTACAACGGCAGCCACCCCACGCCGGACTTCAGCGGCGCCGGCGCGCTGCCCGCCAACAAAACGCTGTCCGGCATCAGATCCAAGGAACATCAAGGCGGCGGCTACAACGAACTGCTGTTCGACGACACCCCGGGCGAAGTGCGCGCCAAACTCAGTAGCGAATCCGGCAAGACCCAGCTGAACCAAGGCTTCCTGACCCACCCGCGCAGCAACGGCAAAGCCGAGCCGCGCGGCGAAGGCTTCGAACTCAGAACCGACCAGCACGGCGCCATCCGCGCCGCGCACGGCCTGCTGTTGTCCACCGAAGCGCAAAACGGCGCCGGCGGCAAGCAGCTGGCGCGCGAACACGCCCAATCGCAACTCGATGCGGCGCTCTCGCTCAGCCAAGCGCTGGCCGAAACCGCCGCCGGCCAACTGGCCGACACTATGGAAACGGGGCCGGATGCCATCGGCGAAGACAACGCCAAAGCCGGCAAGAAGCCGGACGGCCATCTGCAACACCACGTCGACGCGCTCAAAGCCTGGGAAGCCGGCAGCAACACCGACAAAGACGGCAAGACGGCGAAAGAGCAGGCTGGCCAACAGCCGCTGCTGATCCTGTCCGGCCCAGCCGGCATCGCCTCCCTGACCGAACAAAGCCAAACCATCTCGGCCGGGGCCAACCTGAACCTGGTCGCCCAACGCGACGCCAACCACACCACCGGCCGGCGCTGGATTCACAACGTGGGCCAGCACATCAGCCTGTTTGTGGCTGGGGTGAAGGACAAGGTGGCGCTGAAGCTGATCGCCGCCAAGGGCAAAGTACAGGTTCAGGCGCAGAGCGATGCGATGGAGCTGACGGCGGATAAGGACGTCACCATCACCTCCTGCAAGGACCGCATCACTATCGCGGCCAAGGAGGAAATTCTCCTCAACGTGGGCGGTGGCGCTTATATCCGCCTCGCGGGTGGCAACATCGAGTTGCACTGTCCTGGCACTGTCAGCGTGAAGGGGGCCAGCCACAACCTGAGCGGTCCGGCTGGCATGAAAATCATGCCACCATCAATGCCACTCCCGAAGGATATGGTCAGCTACAGCCAAAAACTGGATTTGCCAGACTTTCCTGTTGAGTGGTTGCCTTTTGCCAATGCATTTAAATCCAGCAGCTTGTTAGAAAGCCAGCAGTTAACTTCTCTTCATGCCGCTCCCGCACAATCCGAGACTGATAGCGCAACAAGCAGGCAAGAGGAAAAAGTGACACACATGCTGATGCTCAATGACAGTTGGCAAATGGAAGAAGGCATCACCGATTGGCAAGTATATGCAGAGGATGAGAACAATGACCCAAGCCACATCTGAAGTTTACCTTGTTCAGAAGGGTGACACCCTCAGCCAGATTGCAAAAAACACTGGCGTTCCTTTGCCACGCCTCATCAAACTCAATGGTTTGAAAAACCCGAACCAATTGGAAATTGGTCAACCACTTTACCTCAGTGAGCGAGCGGCATTTTCCGTACAGGCCCTATTTTTGGATGCCCTACGTCATCCTATTGAAAATTTGGCCTACCAGCTAGTAATCGATGGCAAGGCTCATCCGGGCAAAACTAGCAAGAATGGATTGTCTGTTGAAAAGGTTAGTGCCAAGGCAGATTCGACAGTCGAAGTATTGATTAAAGACTTGGTTGGCAACTGGCAACGAGTCGGCGCAACGGTATCTGGTTATGGCGAGAAACTGATTACCTTAGTGAGTCCTTACGTATCCTTCAAAGATAAATTGGATCCCCACCCCAAAGATGCGCCAATCACGGCAACCCCTTCTGATAAAAAGACCTCCGCAGAATCTAAAAAACCAGCGCTGCCCAAAAAGCCTACTGGCCAAGCCACGCCAAACAATCCAGCCGTCAAGAAGAAAAAGAAAAAGGGAAAAGGCGGCGAGTCAGTAATAGAAATTGGAATTGAACTGCCTGAAGATCTGCTTGCTTATATGCAAGCCTATGAAGATAAGCCGATTTCGGATGATGATTGGAAAGAGATAGCTCGCAGCCTGGAGTGTGAGGTCAATGTATTAAAGTCCATCGCCAAAGTCGAATCCGGTGGGCGCTCCGCTTTTTGGGTGATCAATGACAAGGCAGGCAAAAAAGTCCATGCCCCAAAAATCATGTTCGAGCGGCATTATTTTCATAGGCTGACCTGCGCCAATGGCCCTGCAATCCTGTCTCTTATACACATCTCCGAGCCCACGAGACTC
>NZ_JAELTR010000121.1:0-2551 GCF_016428945.1 Chromobacterium sp. ASV23 | reverse complement strand
GGTCCGCGCCGCCCAGGCATGCCGGACGCAATAGCCCTGCTCCGGCCGGCGGCGTTTTATTTTTGAGATCGCCGCATCATGAAATTCAGCAGCCACTTTCTGTTCACCGGCGCCGCCATCCTCACCCTGCTCGGCCTGGCCGGACATGAATACCTGATCCTGCCTGTCGCCTTCCTGATCGCCTTCATCGGCCTGTCCGCCGCCGACCGCGAGCAGAACGCCGACATGGCCTCGCACGCCACCGCCATGCTGGTGCCCGCCTCGCAGCGTCCGCTGCTGCCACTAGACGCCTTCCGCGGCCAGGACCTGATGTTCTACCGCGCCGGCAGCCCGGTATACCGCACGCTGATCGCGCGCGACTCGCGCTGGCAGCTCTTGGGCGAACAGGGAGAAGTGGCGGAGGAACCCGGCTGCATCCGGGTGTATCCCGGTTATCTGTACCGCCGGCAGCGCTGACATTCAGGCGGCGCGGGAGGATTCGGTCTCGCGCATCTCGCGCGCTAGGAAATAGTTCAAGGCCGTGCGCAGCACGGCGATGGCCCCGAGCTTGCCGATCTGGTCCCAGCTGGGCGCCACCGCGGTGGACAGGATGTCGGCCGCCAACTGCAGTTCCAGCGCCAGCGCCAAAAAGCGGGCGAAAGTCAGCCGCAGCTGGTTGTAATCGGGCCGCTGGCCGGACATGGCCTGCCGCAGATAGCGGCCAGCCAACAGCAACACCCCGGCGGCGATCACCAAGGCGCCGCAGGCCTCCACGCCGAGTTTCAGCCATAGCACCAGGCTTTGTACCCACTCCTCCACGCCGGCCTGTTGCGGGGACATCAGCATATCGCTCTCCTATTCCAGACAAGACAAAGGCCCCGCCAGCGGCGGAGCCTTCTTGTCAGAACCGGATCTGCCAGATCGGTTCCCTTGGCGCCTATTCACGACCTTTTAGGCTTTGCATCCGCTTCGCGGATAACCTTTTTCATAGCCGGGGCTGCCCGGCGTGCAGGGAGGGGATATTTGCTTGGCCAAATATCCCCTCCTCCCCTAAAAGCCACCCTGCAAGCCTGGCCTGCGGCTTCCCGCCGGTTCCCGTCAGGCCCGAGGCGCGGCTGAACTCGTCCCGCGCTAACGTCGCGGGACTCAAACATGCAGCCGCTTAAGACCTCGGGCCTGCCACCCGACGGCAGGCTTGAAGGGATGTAGGTGCATCGAAAACGTGTTTGTTTTTCACAAGCCAAGTCTAAAAGCCAAAGATCGTGGACACGTTCTTAGGGCCTGTTCCAGGCCTTACCCAAATAACACGATGCCCCATACCAGCGCCAGATTGATCAGGCCCAAGAGCTGCGCCGCGCTGCCCATGTCCTTGGCGCGCTTGGCCAAGGGGTGGCGCTCCAGCGAGGTATGATCCACCGCCGCCTCGATGGCGGAATTGAGCAGCTCGATGATCAGCGTGGCCAGGCTGCTGGCCACCAGCAGCGCGCGCGCCAGCGGCGTGGTGTGGACGATGAAAGCCAGCGGAATCAGCACCACCGCCAGCAGCACCAGCTGGCGGAAGGCGTCTTCATGACGGTAGGCGGCCCGCATGCCGTCCAGTGAATAACCCAAGGCGTTGATCAGCCGGCGGATGCCGGTCTTGCCCTTGAACGGGCTCTCTTCCATTTTTCCCATTGCCACTCCCTGGCGGTGCCAGCCAGCCTCAGTGCTGGCAGCGGCGCTCCAGCGCGTCGAGGTACAGGCCGGCCACGTTGATGTCGGTCTGGTCCATGATCTCGCGGAAGCATGTCGGGCTGGTGACATTAACCTCGGTCAGATAATTGCCGATGACATCCAGGCCGGCCAGCAGGATGCCGCGCTTCTTCAGCTCCGGCCCCACCGTCTCGGCGATCTCGCGGTCGCGCGCCGTCAGCGGACGCGCCTCGCCGCGGCCGCCGGCCGCCAGGTTGCCGCGCGTCTCGCCGGCGGCGGGGATCCGCGCCAGGCAATAATCGACCGGCACGCCGTCTATGACCAGGATGCGCTTGTCGCCGTCGCGGATTTCCGGGATGTAGCGCTGCGCCATCACGGTGCGGCGGCCGCGCTCGGTGATGGTTTCGATGATCACGCTGAGGTTGGGGTCATCCGGCTTGACGCGGAAGATGCTGTCGCCGCCCATGCTGTCCAGCGGCTTGAAGATCGCGTCCTGATGCTGGTTGACGAAGGCGCGCAGCCGATGCGACTCGGCGGTGATCATGGTCGGCGCGATCACCTCCGGGAAACGCAGGATGGCCAGCTTCTCGTTGAAGTCGCGCAGCGCCTGGCCGCTGGTGAACACCTTGACGCCCTGTTCTTCCGCCAGCGAGAACAGCTGCGAGGCGTACAGGTATTCCATGTCGAACGGCGGGTCCTTGCGCATCACCACCGCGCTGAAGGCGCTCAGCGGCTGGCGCAGCTTCTGCCCCAGCTTGTACCAGTGCGGACGCTCGTCGGTGACGGTCAGGTCCACCGCATCCACCAGGATGCGGCCGCCCTCCACCGACAGCTGGTGAGCCTCGGCAAAGCTGACGGCGTGGCCGCGGCGATGCGCCTC
>NZ_JAELTR010000120.1:0-2635 GCF_016428945.1 Chromobacterium sp. ASV23 | reverse complement strand
CCCCCCCCCCCCCCCCCCCCCCCCCCCCCCCCCCCCCCCCCCCCCCCCCCCCTTTTGAGTCTCGTGGGCTCGGAGATGTGTATAAGAGACAGGGTAGAAATACCTTTTTTCTTGGCCAGCCTGTTAAGGCTAGCCACCATTGCTTTGATCAAAAATTAACACCCAGAAAAGCTTCAATCTTAGTTACAGTCCAGTCCAACATTTCTTCGGTTAGAGCAGGCTGTACACCTATCCAGAAGGTGTTGTTCATCACAATGTCGGTATTAGTCAGATCGCCCACTACACGGTAGTTTCGTCCAGTCATGTAAGGCTGGCGGGTAAGATTGCCTGCAAACAGCAAACGGGTACCAATACGGTATTGATCAAGGTATTGTAACAACTCCACCCGCGAAACCGGCGCATCTTCACGCAAGGTGATTGGGAAGCCAAACCAGGAAGGGTCTGATTTCTCAGTAGCCTCAGGCAGGATGAGGAATTCTTCGCAACTACGCAGACGATCCATAAGGTAGGCAAAATTGTCTTTGCGCTTTTGCACAAACTCAGGAGCTTTGGCCAGTTGGGCCAAACCACACGCGGCCTGCATATCGGTGATCTTGAGGTTGTAGCCCAGATGGCTGTAGGTGTACTTGTGATCGTACCCCTCAGGCAGACTACCCAGCTTCTGGCAAAAGCGCTTGCCGCAAGTATTGTCGCGTCCTGGCGCACAATAGCAATCACGCCCCCAATCGCGGAAGCTTTCCGCGATTTTTTTCAACTCTTCATTATTTGTGAATACGGCCCCTCCCTCACCCATCGTAATGTGATGCGCTGGATAGAAGCTGACCGTACCTATATCACCAAATGTGCCTACCATCTTGCCATCATAGGTGGAACCAAGCGCGTCGCAGCAATCCTCAACCAACCACAAATTATGCTTCTGGCAGAGTGCGGTGATGACTTCCAAATTATATGGGTTGCCCAAGGTGTGGGCCAACATGATGGCTTTAGTCTTAGGACTAATGGCCGCCTCGATTTTACTGGCATCAATATTATATGTGCCCAGCTCCACATCCACGAATACTGGCACTGCGCCAAACTGGACGATCGGGTTAACGGTGGTAGGGAAGCCAGCCGCCACACCGATGACCTCATCCCCTGGACGAATAGCTCTCTCGCCAAGTCTGGGAGATGTGAGTGTGCTGAAGGCGACAAGGTTGGCCGAAGAGCCGGAATTGACAGTAATGAGATATTTGACGCCATAAAAATCGGCAAGCTTACGCTCGAACTCGTCATTGAATCGGCCGGTAGTCAACCAGCCATCCAACGAGGCCTCAACCATCAATTGCAACTCTTCAGCGCCGATGAGCTTACCAGATGGTGGTACAACGGTCTGACCAGGAACAAATTGCTTGGCAGCTAGCGCTTGCTCGGCATATTCTGCAACCAGTTGGCTGATTTTCTCACGAAGGATTTTGGTGTCAGTCATGTATTCAACTCTTAATACTTGATAGGGGTGTCTTGGTATTCACGGATTTGCCGCAGGCACAGCTGTCGCACATCATCGCCAGCCAGCCATGCCTTATGCCATGAAACGATCTTTTCTAGCGCGTACTCCAGTGACCAGCGAGGTGCCCAGCCAAGGCGATAACGCGCCTTAGAAATGTCTAGTTTGAGAAAGCCGGCTTCGTGCGGCTGAGCAGCAGCATCAAGCTCCCAGCTTGCGCCATCTGCCCATTTGGAGGTCATCGCCGACACAATCCACTCAACCGGCTTGGCATCTTCATCACGCGGACCAAAATTCCAGCCTTCAGCGTAGGCGACAGGATCATGCCATAGTTTTTCGGCCAACGTCAGATATCCCGACAGTGGCTCAAGAACATGCTGCCAAGGCCGCGTAGCAAGCGGGTTACGGATAACAACTGGCTGACCTTTCTCAAAAGCACGTAGTAAGTCAGGGACCAACCTATCTTCGGCCCAATCCCCGCCACCGATCACATTCCCGGCACGTGCTGTAGCAAGAGCAATATCTGCATCTTGCATATACGAACGGCGATAGGCGGAGCTGACCAGCTCGGCACACCCTTTGCTGCTGCTGTAAGGATCATGGCCCCCCATTGCTTCGTCTTCGCGATACCCCCATAGCCACTCACGGTTCTCATAGCACTTGTCCGTAGTGACATTGACAACCACTTTGGTAGAACCCACTTGCCTCACCGCCTCAAGCACATGCACGGTGCCCATCACGTTGGTAGCGTAGGTTTCAATGGGATGTTTGTAGGAATAGCGAACCAAGGGCTGTGCCGCCATATGGATGACGATTTCTGGTTGAAATTCCGCCACAACTTGCAAAACATGCGTGAAGTCGCGAATATCACAAATTTCAGATCGCATACCCTGCGCAACAGCGGCTGCGTCGAAGAGAGACGGCGAACTTGGTGGCGCTAATGCGAGGCCTTGCAGCTCCGCTCCTAGCGACTGCAGCCACAAAGCTGTCTCTTATACACATCTCCGAGCCCACGAGACTCAAAAGCGGGGGGGGGGGGGGGGGGGGGGGGGGGGGGGGGGGGGGGGGGGGGGGGGGGGGGGGGGGGGGGGGGGGGGGGGGGGGGGGGGGGGGGGGGGGGGGGGGGGGGGGGGGGGGGGGGGGGGGGGGGGG
>NZ_JAELTR010000011.1:0-85936 GCF_016428945.1 Chromobacterium sp. ASV23 | reverse complement strand
CCCCCCCCCCCCACCCCCGTGCTGTCGTCGGCAGCGTCAGATGTGTATAAGACACAGCTCTGGAATAGCCTACGCAGACGACAGTCATCCACTACCGATAAGTAGCGGGGATACTTTCACTGCGGCCTCGAGCAATACTGTTATGGCGACGGGAGCTGGCAAGAAATGTACCATCACAAACTTAACGGCCTCAATGGGATCCGACCCCAGACTCCCACCAAGATTAAGCAATGATGGCGAGTATGTAATACTATCCGAGCATGACTATATAGATAAAAATGAACTTACCTCCTGCACCAACAAAATCAAAGCCCAATCGATAAAGAGCTTTCTATTTGATATAAACAAAAGCAAAGGACTAGTGCTCAGCGCAGACATCTATTCAGCCACCCCCGATGGGTACTTGGCAGAACTATATGATATAAAAACAAAAAAAGACGTGATACAGGCCAAAGGTTTTTTTGATAAAAAAACGCCTGCAAAAAAACAACTAGAGAATGTATTCAGCCTAACTGGCAATGGAATCATCTCAAAAGACGGACAATATATTTCCGCCAATGGCGATCCCGACTGCACCGGCGACTCGTACCCTGGAGTGTATAATTTAAAGACAAGAAAATTAATAAATAGAACTACACTGGGCGGACTTGATGGTAACGCTTTAGATGCCGCCTGCAAGAAGCTTTTCGAATAGATTAGCTTAGCCCTAATCTTATATAGCCCCCAAACAATCCAACCGTTTCAGAAAACCTCGCGACAGCATGACGCGCACCATCAGATGAAGGGTGCTTTCGACGAAAAAACCCTGTTCAAAGCACCCATTTCCCCCACTTCAGGATTCGGGACACCTTGACCAACAGTTTTTTTCAACAACTAAGCAGAAAAGTTGGTTCTGCACCTGATCGGTCTTGCTACGCTGACAAGAAAGTGCAAAAAGCCTTACCCGGCAAGGAAGGCTTTTTTCACTAACTTTGACTCCCTACATGTAGTAGGTTTTCAAAGTTACTGCACACTCTTTGCACACAGTTGAAATTGCACCAAAATGGGGCATAGCGATTGCACGCCACGCCCCTTGCTATTGCAAATAAATAAATTTGCGTATAAATCAACCCCTTCGCATCGGTAAAATGCGGGCAGGGGGATGGAGACGCGTATATTCATGAACAACACGGCAGCGCTACCGTTCAAGCACTATGCCGCCTGTAATAGGACGATAAGCTGGCATGCAATTTGGCGCGCCTGTAGGGATGCTGTCCAGCCTTGCTCCGAACGCTGCAGGCACGTGAAAGACAGAGCCTGATGACTACATTGCGGCTGATACTGGGTGACCAGCTCAATCCCTGCCATAGCTGGTTCGCATCGACCGATCCCGACGTGGTGCATGTGATGATGGAGATCCGTCAGGAAACCGACTACGTGCGCCACCACGCGCAAAAAATCCTGGCCATCTTCGCCGCGATGCGCGATTTCGCCGCCCAGTTGAAAGCGCAGGGCCATCGCGTGCGCTATGTCGCCATCGACGACGCCAGCAACCGCCAGTCGCTGACCGGCAATCTGGACGCGCTGATCGTCCATTACGGCGCGGCCGCGGTGGAATACCAAGCGCCGGATGAATGGCGGCTGGACCGCCTACTGGCAGACTGGGCCAAGGGCCTGCCCATTCCCTGCCGCATGGCGGACAGCGAGCACTTTTACACCGCGCGCGGCGAGGCGGCGGCGTTTTTCGGCGCGCGGCGGCAATGGCGCCAGGAAGCCTTGTACCGCCAGTTGCGGCGCCAACACGGTGTCTTGCTGGACGACAATGGCGGGCCTGTCGGCGGACGCTGGAATTTCGACGCTGACAACCGCCAGCGCTGGCCCGGCGACCCGCCCGAACCAATAGACCCGCGGCCGGCGCATGATCACAGCAAACTGTGGCAAACCATACAGAAGGCCGGTGTGGACAGCTTCGGCCAGCCGCAGGCGGATGCGCTGCGCTGGCCGCGCAACCGCGCCGAGGCGCTGGCCCAGCTGCAAGCCTTCGTCGAACACGCATTGCCGCATTTCGGCGCCTACCAGGACGCGATGAACGCGCGCGCGCGGCGGCTGTTCCATTCGCTGCTGTCCTTCGCCCTGAATGTGAAAATGCTGAACCCGCGCGAGGCGGTGGACGCCGCCGTCGCCGCCTGGCGCTCGGGCCGCGCGCCGCTGGCCGCGGTGGAAGGCTTTGTGCGGCAGATACTCGGCTGGCGCGAATACGTGCGCGGCGTGTACTGGGCCCAAATGCCCGACTACCGCGACAGCAATGCGCTGGCGCACCGGCTGCCGCTGCCGCGCTGGTTCTGGGATGGCGACACCGGCATGCAGTGCCTCGCGCACGCCATCGGCCAATCGCTGGAAGACGCCTACGCCCACCACATCCAGCGGCTGATGGTGATAGGCAATTTCGGGCTGATCGCCGGCTTGTCGCCGCAAGCGCTGCACGAATGGTACTTGGGCGTCTACATCGACGCCTTCGAGTGGGTGGAGCTGCCCAACACGCTGGGCATGAGCCAGTTCGCAGACGGCGGCCTGCTGGGCAGCAAGCCTTACGCCGGCAGCGCGGCTTATATCGGCCGCATGAGCGATTACTGCGCGGGTTGCCGCTACCAGCCCAAACAGCGCGTCGGCGCCGATGCCTGCCCGTTCAATGCCTTGTACTGGGATTTCTTCCAGCGCCATCGGGAGCGGTTGGCCGCCAATCCGCGGCTGGCCTTGGTCTACCGTCAGCTGGATAAGCTCCCGGAAACCGAGCGCGCCGCCATCGCCGCGCGCGCCGCCGCATTGCAAGCCAATCTCGACGCACTTTGAGAAAACCATGCTGGAAAACATCTCGCGCGGTTCGCCTTTACTCTCCGGCCCCTTGCCTGCTGCTGCACCACGCCGCGGCCCGGCATCGCTCGGCGTTAGTTTTCCAGCAGGACAGCGACTAGGCGCGATGGTACGAAACCGCCCCCTGGACCACCGCTTGGAGCAAAACTTGCAGGCGGTGTGCGCTTGCCTTGCGCCGGCAATCTTTTTATCGTTCAAACATGTCTTCGCATCCATTGTCATGGAGTGTCGCCATGGAGTTGTTCGATACCGTATCCGCCCAAATCCACCATATGCGGCTGCCCTTGTTTGCGGTCAGCCTCAGCGCCGTCCCCTTTCCTGACACGCCGCTACTGCTGATGCTGCATTGGCATGGCTTCCGCCAGTCCGAAACGGGCCATGCGGAAGCGAACAAAACGATCTTCCGGCAAGTGCCGGCCTCGGCCTTGCAACTGACACGCCGTTGGAACGCGCTATCGTTGGTGGAGGAAGAGATTCTGGACGCGGCCTGGCAGCTGGGCGCGTGGAGTCTGTTGCGCGACGAGCGCCGCGGCTGCAACACCATAGGCGCTGCCGCCGGCGAGGCGCTGGCCTGCCGCCAGGCTTTCGGCGACTTGCCACCTGTAGACGGCCTGGAAAGCGTGGTGGCGGAGGCGCCCGACAGCCCGGAGCTGATGCGGCTGGCGGCTCGCCGCGGCTATGTTTCCTGGCATTTTCGGCCGGTGCACGGCGGAGTGTGGCGCGAACTGGCCGAAGACGACACCCTGGGCGCGGAAGGCCGGCGCCAGCCTCCCTGCCCGCTCGCGCCGCGCGCCTGCCGCGGCGGCAAGTCCGCCAGAACCGAATACCGTTTCGGCCGCGTCGAACGTCTGATTTTGTAGCCGGATTTTTTCTGAAAAAAACCTCTTGAAAAGCGTTTGGCCCGCCCTTACTTCGTGATTCGTCAGCCACCCAGGCTGCATTTAACCGGTAAGCGCGGGCCTTTGCGCGCCTGCGGCCAGCCGGTCTCACATACCGTTTCCAATGATCTGAATCGCACAGGAGATTGATATGCAAATCCGTCCTCTGCACGACCGGATTATCGTCAAGCGGGTCGAAAAGGTCCGCCAGACTGCCTCCGGCATCGTCATCCCCGATAGCGCCGCCGAAAAACCGGAACAAGGCGAAGTGCTGGCGGTCGGCCCCGGCAAGCGCCTGCAGGACGGCACGCTGCTGCCGATGCAAGTCAAAGTGGGCGATCTGGTGCTGTTCGGCAAATACGGCGGCCAGACCGTCAAGCTGGACGACCAGGAATACCTGGTGCTGCGCGAGGAAGACGTCTTCGGCGTGATCGAAGGCGCATCCGAGTCCGGCCGCAAGGCTGCCTGATTTCCCCCATACCTCACAGGAGTTAAACCATGGCTGCGAAAGAAGTCCGCTTCCACGACAACGCCCGTGAACGCATCGTCAATGGCGTCAATGTGCTGGCTAATGCCGTGAAAGTCACCCTGGGCCCGAAAGGCCGCAACGTGCTGCTGGCGCGCAGCTTCGGCGCGCCGCACATCACCAAGGACGGCGTGTCGGTCGCCAAGGAAATCGAACTGAAAGATCCGTTCGAAAACATGGGCGCGCAGATGGTGAAGGAAGTGGCGTCCAAAACCGCCGATGTGGCGGGCGACGGCACCACCACCGCCACCGTGCTGGCCCAGGCCATCGTGCAGGAAGGCATGAAGTACGTCGCCTCCGGCATGAACCCGATGGACCTGAAGCGCGGCATCGACAAAGCCGTCCATGCCGTGGTGAAGGAGCTGCAAACCCTGTCCAAACCGGTAACCAACAGCAAGGAAACCGCCCAGGTGGCCGCGCTGTCCGCCAACTCCGACGAGGCCATCGGCAAGATCATCGCCGACGCCATGGAAAAAGTGGGCAAGGAAGGCGTGATCACCGTCGAAGACGGCAAGTCCTTGGACAACGAGCTGGCCGTCGTCGAAGGCATGCAGTTTGACCGCGGCTACCTGTCGCCGTATTTCATCACCGATCCGGAAAAGCAGACCGCCGCGCTGGAAGATCCGCTGGTGCTGCTCTACGACAAGAAGATCTCGAACATCCGCGACCTGCTGCCGGTGCTGGAGCAAGTGGCCAAGGCCGGCAAGCCGCTGCTGATCGTCGCCGAAGACGTGGAAGGCGAAGCGCTGGCCACCCTGGTGGTGAACAGCATGCGCGGCATCCTGAAGGTGGCCGCCGTCAAGGCCCCGGGCTTCGGCGACCGCCGCAAGGCCATGCTGGAAGACATCGCCATCCTCACCGGCGGCACCGTCATCGCCGAGGAAACCGGCCTGACGCTGGAAAAAGCCGGCCTGGCCGAGCTGGGCAGCGCCAAGCGCGTGGAGATCGGCAAGGAAAACACCACCATCATCGACGGCGCCGGCGACAAGGCCAAGATCGACGCGCGCGTGCAGGCCATCCGGGCGCAGATCGACGCCGCCACCAGCGACTATGACCGCGAGAAGCTGCAGGAGCGCGTGGCCAAGTTGTCCGGCGGCGTGGCGGTGATCCGCATCGGCGCGGCCACCGAAGTGGAAATGAAGGAGAAGAAAGACCGCGTGGACGACGCGCTGCACGCCACCCGCGCCGCGGTGGAGGAAGGCATCGTCGCCGGCGGCGGCGTGGCCCTGCTGCGCGCCCGCGCCCACATCGGCGAGCTGAAGGGCGACAACGCCGACCAGGACGCAGGCATCCAGATCGTGCTGCGCGCGCTGGAAGCGCCGCTGCGCGCCATCGCAGCCAATGCCGGCGACGAGCCGTCGGTCATCGTCAACAAGGTGCTGGAGGGCAAGGGCAGCCATGGCTACAACGCCGCCAGCGGCCAGTTCGGTGACCTGGTGGAAATGGGCGTGATCGACCCGACCAAGGTGACCCGCACCGCGCTGCAAAACGCGGCTTCCATCGCCAGCCTGATCCTGACCACCGACGCCACCGTGGCCGAAGCGGCGCAGGACAGCAAGGCCAAGGCCCCGGCGGAGCTGGATTACTGATCCGCCGGTCTGGTCCTCTTTCATCATTGGCCCGCGCCCAAGCGCGGGCTTTTTTTTCGCCCGCAAAAAGTGGGCTATAAGGTAGACAACGGAAAGCCGCAAAAATGGAAGTTCTCGCTCACGCTATCCTCTCAACGGCGCCATCCAGACAGAAGCATTCACCATGCGCAACACAGTCCTTGCCCTCTGGCTCCTCCGGCTCTGCCTGATGCCGCTTTTAGCCCGCCCTGCGCTTGCCGCGGAGCCGGTCAAGAACTGGTTTCATGACCCGTTCTTTCAGGTGCGCAAGCAAGTGGCCGGCTGCCCCATGCCGCTTGGCCCATTCTGCACGGAAGAGGACATGAAAGCGCAGGCGCATTCGCGGGTGGAGCGCGGCACCAGTTGCTGGCGGGCCGGACAGTGCAAGAAGCCCAATGCCTATCTGTACGATGCCGACATCGCCAAGGATCTGCAGCGCCGCTTTGCCAAGACTCGCCGGTTTGCCGATGCCAGCTTGTGGATCACGGTGCAACGGCGCTTTGTTTATGTTGAAGGCTGCACCCGCAACAAGCAGGCCGCCTCCGGCATTGACGCCTTTGTCAGGCAAACGCCGGATGTGCAGTTGGTGGTGACGAATACCATCATTGGAACAGGCAAACCGAACTATCCGGTGATGCCGGCGAAATAGCGCCCTCCCCCTTTGTCTGCGGAGTCTTCACCGCGCCGACCCGCCGGCAGCCGCAAAAAAAGGCGCGAAACTCGCGCCTTTTTGCCTGCCATCAAATCGGATTACACCAGCACGGCATTCCGTTTGCGGGTGCGGCCGGAATGCAGATAACCGGCGATATAGTCCTGAGAAACTTCGCCGCAATAGCGCCCGGCCTCGTCCACCACCGGCATCCAGGTCAGGTTGTGCTCATACAGGCGCGACAGCACGACGCGCAGGTTCTCGCCCGCGCCGGCCGTCGCCTCGATCCGGTTGAGCTTGTCGCTGCAACGGCCGCCGCCGGCCTTGGCATCGCGCCGCCTGACGAAGCCCAGCGGCTCGCCCGCCGCGTCCACCACGGTCAGATGCATCAAGTCGCCATCGTCCATCATGCCGTAGGCAGCGGACAGCGGCGTGTCCAGCGTGGCCGTCAGCGTCTCCTGCAGATCAGCCACCTCGCCGGCCTGCACCAAGAGCAGGCGCTTCAAAATGCGGTCATGGCCGACGAAGCTGGCGACAAAGTCATCGGCGGGGCGCGCCAGCACTTCGTCCGCCCCGGCGCACTGCACCATCCGCCCCTGGCGGAATACCGCGACGCGGTCGCCCAGCTTGATCGCCTCGTCGATATCGTGGCTGACCAGCATCACCGTCTTGCCCAACTGGCGCTGCATCTGCAGGAATTCGTTCTGGATCTGCTCGCGGTTGATCGGGTCCACCGCGCCGAACGGTTCGTCCATCAGCAGCACCGGTGCATCGGCCGCCAGCGCGCGGATCACGCCGATGCGCTGCTGCTGGCCGCCGGACATCTCGCGCGGGTAGCGCTGCAGGAAACGGTCCGGGTCCAGCGCCACCATGTGCATCAGCTCGCGGGCGCGCTCGCGGCAGCGTTTCTTGTCCCAACCCAGCATGCGCGGCACCACCATGATGTTTTCTTCGATGGTCATATTCGGGAACAGGCCGATCTGCTGGATCACGTAGCCGATATGCCGGCGCAGCGTCACGGTATCGATGCCGGCCGTATCCTCGCCGGCGATCAGCACCTTGCCGGAAGTCGGTTCGATCAGGCGGTTGATCATCTTCATGGTGGTGGTCTTGCCGCAGCCGGACGGGCCAAGCAGCACGCAGATTTCGCCTTCCGCCACTTTCAGGCTGACATTGTCCACGGCTTGCACCAGTTGGCCGTTCTTTTGGGTAAATTGCTTGCAGAGATTTTGCAGTTCTATCATCAGCGAATTCCTTTCGGTGTCAGCGCGCGCTGGGCGCGCAACAACAGCCAATCCATGGCGATGGCCAGCAGGCTGACGGCGAGCGCGCCGGCGATCAGTTTGCGGATGTCGCTCTGGCTGATGCCGTGCAGGATCAGGGTGCCGAGGCCGCCGGCGCCAACAATGGCGGCAATCGCCATCACGCCGATATTCAGCACCACCGCGGTGCGGATGCCGGCAAAAATCACCGGCACCGCCAGCGGCAGCTCCACCCAGCGCAGCCGCTGCCAGAAGGTCAGCCCGATGCCGCGGCCCGCTTCGCGCACGCCGGGCTCCACCTGCGTCAGCGCGGTGTGGGTATTGCGCACGATGGGCAGCAGCGAATACAGAAAGGCGGCGGTAATGGCCGGCACCGCGCCGATGCCATGGCCGATCAGCGAAAACAGCGGAATCATCAGCCCGAACAGCGCGATGGCCGGAATGGTCAACAGCAAGGTGGCCAGGCTCAGCACCGCATCGGCCAGTGCGGGGAAACGCACGATCGCCACGCCCAGCGGCACGCCCAGCAGCACAGCCAGCCCAACGGCGATGCCTACCAGCGACAGGTGCTGCTGCGCCAGCGCGCCGATATACGGCAGATTGCCCAGGATATAGCGGCCGGTTTCCAGGACCGTCTCCATCATGCGCCCTCCTTCAGCAGCTGGTGGCTGCGCAGAAACTCGGCGGCCACGTCCTTGACCGGCCGGTGCCGGATATCCACCTCGGCGTTCATCGCTGACATCGTGTCGTTGTCCAGCACAGCGGCCAGCCGGTTCAATTCATCCGCCAGCCCGGGATTGCGGTCCAGCACCTCCTTGCGCACCACGGGCACGGCGGCGTAAGGCGGGAAAAAGTTCAAGTCATCCTGCAACACCAGCAGATCGAAACCAATAATGCGGCCATCGGTGGTGTAAACCAGGCCGGCATCGACAAAGCCATCGCGGATGGCGTTGTAAACCAGGCCGGCGTCCATCTGCCGGATCTGCGGCCGGCTCAACTCCATACCGTACAACTGCTGCAGAGGCTTCAGGCCGTCGGGGCGGCCGGCAAACTCCATGTCGAAGCCCAGCTGCCAGCGCTGATCGGTGCCGTTGCGCTGGTTGACCGCGCGCGCCAGATCGGACAGCGTGCGCACGCCCTCGGCTTCGGCGCGGCTGCGTTTCATCGCCAGCGCATAAGTATTGTTGAGCGCGGCCGGATTCAGCCAGATCAGGCCCTTGGCATCGTCCAGCCGCTTGACGGTGGCGTAAGCCTCCTCATTGCTCATTTTCTGCTGAATGCCGTGATGGACGATCAGCCCGGTGCCGGTGTACTCCCATACCAGATCGAGCTGCCCATGCTCTTGCGCATTGCGCATGATCACAGAAGCCAAATCCTGTTTTTGGGTGATCTCGTAGCCCTTGCTGCGCAGATACTGCGCGGTCAGCTCGGACAACAGATGCTGCTCGGTGAAGTTCTTGCTGCCCAATACCAGGCCCGCCGCGGCCGGCGCGGAAAACAGAGTCAGAGCGGCGATGGCCAGGCAAATGCCGGCCAGCCTATTGCGCAGAGACGCAATCAATTTCATAAGGAATCCTCCATGCCTAGGGGCTGTTGACGTTTGCTGAGTGGTCGCGCCGGAGCGCATTTCACGGCGAATCGAGGCGTTTCGCGCGCCGCATAGTCATTCTCTGCCAGCGCGGAACAACGAAGAGTCGGCGCGAAAGGCGCCCGGCCCTGCGGGTTTGGCCGCTTTGGGCCGGAAGCCGCGTTGCCCAGCCCTTGCATAGAATGACTATCCGTCGGACTGTGCGCCTCGCTTCCGGACCAAATCGGCTCAAACGCGATCCACTCACCAAACGTCAACAGCCCCTTGCCCACCAAGGCGGGCTGTTGCCGACACACCGCTCAAGCGATGCCGCGCGCGGCGGCCAAGCGGCCGGCCGCGGCCACCAGTTGGTCCAGCGCCAGCGCGATCAGCGCGGTGCCGCCGGCGCCCAGCAACAAAGCGGTGTGGTTATTGAGGTAGATGCCGGGAAAGATCAGCTCGCCGTAACTGCTGGCGCCGATCAGGAAGGCCAGCGGCGCGGTGCCGACATTCAGCGCCAGCGCCACCCGCACGCCGGACAGGATGACCGGCAAGGCATTGGGCAATTCCACCTTCCACAGCCGCTGCCGCGGCGTCATGCCCAGCGCGTCGGCGGCCTCGAGCATGGCCGGCGGCAAGCCAGCCAGGCCGGCATAGGTGTTGCGCACGATGGGCAACAACGAGGCAAGAAACAAGGCGACGATGGCCGGCGCGTCGCCTATGCCCACCACCACCATGGCCAGCGCCAACACCGCCATCGGCGGCAGGGTGTTGCCGATATTGAAGACCTGCATCCAGGACTCCGCGCTGCGGCGCAAGCGCGGCCGGCTCAACAAAACGCCGCAGGGCAGGCCCACCGCCAGCACCAAGGCCATCGACACGCCAACCAGATAAAGATGCTGCCGGCCCAGATAGACCAGATCTTCTCGATATTCCGCCCACACGGCCGGGCCAAGGCCGTAATACAACCCAGCCACCGCCAGGGCGGCCAAGGTCAGCCAAAACATGCTGCGCTTGCCAAACGCTCTTTTGTGCATCTGCGTCCTCCTTGGCGGATAGCGACGGACAAACCGTCTGCGATCCGCTGTAATGATCGCGACAACCAGAGAGCTGCCAGTAGATTTTCAAGACACCCGGCCAGACCGGATATGGAATGCGTAAAACGCGGGAGCGGGCGTTTGCCCGACAATTGAGTGGCGCATGAAGCACCGGCGAATTTTCGAAGACTATAACACCTCACCATTAAACATGCAAATAATCTAATATTCAGAAACATCATTAGAATATTGATATTGAAGAATTAGCAAGGCGAAAACTGTAAATATTCATCCATTTGTACTTTGAAAAGCCGTTTCAGCGCGGCAGGATAAAATGGCCTGCCCCATCTCCATTCAAGACGGCAGAACCGGATACCGCCCCGGCCAAAACTTGGTTAACCACCTGATTCTACTGATGCCAACACCCCGCTCGGGACACGCAGCGCGTCACTCTTGCCAGCCTGACTCGCCTTGCGTTGCCCATCTCGCCAAAGGCATGAAAATTTTTTCTGACATTGCCTTTGGCTGAACGTCGCCCCGCTGCACGTCCGCAATTTTCCCCGAGGCCATGCGCGCTTACGCTCATACGACATTGCGGCATCACAGCAACTTCACTGAGCGACCCGGTCCGGGAGGGGGCTAGCAAAATCGTCAACCGGCGCGCTGCAAATCGTCCGCCGTATCGATATCCAGCAAGATGCCGGGATCATCCAGATCCAGCCGCAAGGCCTGGCTCCAGTCCAGCGCGTCGCGCGCGCCGATATCGCCGCTCAGGTCCAGCAAACCGGGCAAGCAGGCCGCGGGCAGGCCGCGCGGATGGCCAGGACTGCCGTCGTGGCACGGCAGCACCAGCCGGCCTTGCCACAAGGCCGCCGCCACCTGGCTCACGGTATGCGGCCGGACGCCAGGCATGTCGCCCAGGCCCAACACCACGCCGCGGCAATCCGGCAAGGACAGCGCCCAAGCCACGCCGCAAGCCAGGGAATGGCCCATGCCCGCGCGGTTCAGCGCGCACGGCAAAGGCCGCGCGCCCAACTGCTCGCACAAGGCCAAGCCAAACGCATCGTCCTCCGGCAGCACCAGCCCCACCTCCCCCACTTGGCCGATGAAGGCGCCGACGCTGGCCTCCAGCAGCGAGCGGCCATCCGGCAGCAAGGCCTGGCGCTTGTCCGATCCGAAGCGGCTGCCGCTGCCGGCCGCCAACACCAGTCCGGCGATCATGCTCGACACGCCTGCGGCGCCTCGGCGGCCGCTGCGCGCTGCCAGGCGCTGCGGCTGGCGACCAGATCCGCCGCGATGGATACCGCAATCTCCGCCGGCGTGCGCGAACCTATCGCTAGTCCAACCGGACCATGCAGCCTATCCAGCTGCGCTGGCGTCAGGCCGAAATGCTCGGCCAGGCGGGCCTTGCGCTTCAGCGTGGTTGTGGCCGACCCCAGCGCGCCGACATACTGGCACGGCAGCTTCAGCGCCTCCATCAGCGCCAGGTCGTCCAGCTTGGGATCATGCGTCACCGCCACCACCGCGGCGTATTGGTCGCAAGCGAAGGCCAGCACCAGATCGTCCGGCATCTCGGCCGACAGCGGGACATCCGGCAAAGGCCAATCCTGGCGGTACTCCTCGCGCGGCTCGCACACCGTCACCGCGTAGTCCAGCGTGACGGCGATCTGCGCCAGATAACGGCCCAACTCCGACGCGCCTATGATCAGCAAGCGCCAGCGCGCGCCGTGCCGCACGCTGAAACCCGTCTCGTCCTCGACGAATGCCGCATCCGGCCCCGATTCGGCCAAGCTGGCCGAGCCGTCGCCGTAACGGACATGGCGCCACAGCGGGCGCCGCGCGCGGACCGCCTGCAGCAGGGCCGCCAGCTGCGCGGCGTCCGGCGCGCACTCCACCGCCACCCGCAGGCTGTTGCCGCACGGCAGGCGATAGCGCTGGCGCTCCTCCACGCTGACGCCGAAGCTGCGCACCCGCACCGCAGGACCGCCATCGAAGAAACCGCCGCCGGCGATCTCGCGCCGCAGATCGTCCTCGACGCAACCGCCGGACACCGAGCCGAAAATCGCGCCGTCGTCGCGAATCAGCGCCATCGATCCCGGCGGCCTTGGACTCGCGCCATAGGTGCCCAGCACCGTCAGCAAGGCGGCGCGCCGGCCGCTTTCCAGCCAGGCCAAGGCCTGGGTCAGCACGTCCTCATCGTTGCCGCGCATCGCCGCCTCACTTCGGGCAATAAGCGCCGTTGCCGGCCCACCGCCGCACCGCGTCGTGAAAGTCCGCCTGCGACAACGGCGGCAGCGTGCGGTTGCCGCCGGGATGCCAGGCCCATTGCACCAGCGGATCGGCTGTCATGTGCGCCACCAGCGCCGCCGTATCGCGGTTGCCGTTAGCTTGCGTGTCCACCAGCTTGCGGCACATCTGGCCGGCGCTGAGCCCTTCCCAGCCCATGCTCAGCGGCGCCAGATGCCAATTGGGCGCGCCCGGCACCAGGCCGTCGGCGGAGTTGGCGGCCTGGTGGCAGGCGAAGCACATCAGCGTCGGCGCGCCCATATTGTCCGCGCCGCGCTGAATCAATTGCGCATGCGGATGGCGGTCGTCGCCCTGGCGCGGAAAATTGGTGACGGTATGGCAGTTCAGGCAGCGCGGCGACTGCAGCACCTTGGCCACCTCGCCGAAGGCCTGGCGCGAAGCCGCGGGATCGTCGGCCGCCGATGCGGCAAATGGCAGCAAGGCCGCCAGCGCGAGGAGTCGGAATACAGTTTTCATGCCCATCTCCTCACACCGCTACGTAGCCGTGCCGGCTCAAGGGCAGCGCGCGCAGGCGCTTGCCGCTGGCGGCGTGAATGGCGTTGGCCAGCGCCGCCGCCGTCGGCGCGCTGCCGGGCTCGCCGGTGCCGCCAGGCGCCTCCTCGCTGGCGATGATGGACACGTCCACCTTGGGCGCCTGGAACATCCTGACCAGCGGATAGCCATCGAAATTCTTCTGCTCCACCGCGCCGTCCTTGAAGGTGATTTCCCCGAACAAGGCCGCGGACAGCGCAAACACGATGCCGCCCTGCATCTGCGCCGCCACCTGGTCCGGATTGATCACTACGCCGCAATCGACCGCGCACCACACATGCTCCACCTTCAACTGCTTGCCCTTGACCGATACCTCCACCACTTGGCCGATATAGGAGCCGAAAGACGGGTGGACGGCGACGCCCAGGCCATGCCCCTTGGGCAGCTTGCGTCCCCAGCCGGCCATGCGCGCAGCCTCGCGCAGCACGCCCTGCTCGCGCGGCGCGCCCGAGAGCAGCGCCAGCCGGTAGGCCACCGGGTCCTGCCGCGCCAGCAAAGCCAGCTCATCGATGAAGCACTCTTTGGAGAACGCGCTGTGCGAATGGCCGACGGAACGCCACCACAACACCGGCAATGCGGACTTCGGGGTATGCAGGTCCAGTTGCAGCGCCGGAACGGCATAGGCCATGCCCACCGTGCCTTCTACCGACGTCGCGTCTATGCCGTCCTTGACCAGGGCGGATTCAAACGGCGTGCCGGCGATAATGGACTGGCCGACGCCGGTCTGCAGCCAGGCCACCGGCTTGCCGCGGGCGTCGATGCCGCCGCGCACCCTATCCAGCCACATCGGCCGGTAGTACGCCCCCGCCAGATCGTCGTCGCGGGTCCACACCAGTTTGATCGGCACGCCCTGGCCGTGGCGCTTGGCCACCTCCACCGCCTCGCGCAGCCAGTCCGAGCCCACCGGCACGGCCCGCCGGCCAAAGCCGCCGCCCAGCAGCATGGTGTGCAGCGTTACCTGCTCCGGCTTCAGCCCCGTCATGCCGGCGGCGAGGCCGGCGTCTATGGTCTGCGACTGGGTGCCGCTCCAGATTTCGATGCCGTCCGGTTTCAGCCAGACCACGCAATTGAGCGGTTCCATCGGCGAATGCGACAGGTACGGCACCTCGTACCAGGCGTCCAGCTTCTTCGCCGCGCCCTTCAACGCCGCCTCGGCATCGCCGGCGCGGCGGTACACCTGGCCGGGACGCGCCGCCAGCGCGCGGTATTGCTCGCGCAATTTGGTGGAATCCAGCCCGCCGTTGGGTCCGGGCTCCCACTCCGCCTGCAGCAGGTCGCGCGCCTTCTTGGCCGGCCAGAAGCCATCGGCCAGCACCGCCACGCCATTGCTGACGGCGAACACCGCCTTGACGCCGGGCACCGCACGCGCCGCGTCGGCGTTGAAATGCTTGGGTTTGCCGCCATAGCTCGGGCAGCGCAGAATCAGCGCCGTCAGCATGCCCGGCAGCCGCACATCCATGGCAAACTGCGCGCTGCCGTCCAGTTTTTCCGGGCCATCCAGCCTGTGCACGCGGGTGCCCAGCAGCTTCCAGCGATGGCGCGGCTTCAAGGCTATGGTGTCCGGCACCGGCAGCTTGGCGGCGGCCTCGCTCAGTTCGCCGAACCCCAAACTGGCCGCGTTGGCGTTGTTGAACACCCGGCCGTTTTCAGCGCGGCATTGCGTCGCCGGCACGCCCCAGCGCTGCGCGGCGGCGGCAATCAGCATGTCGCGCGCGGCGGCGCCTATCTTGCGGTACTGGTCATAGCTGCTGATGGTGCTGGTGCTACCGCCGGTCAGCTGGATATGGAATACCGTGTGGCCATAGATGGCGCCCAGCGGCGCCGATACCACCTTCACCCGGCTCCAGTCGCACTCCAGCTCCTCGGCGATCAGCATCGCCAGCGAGGTGTAGATGCCCTGGCCCATTTCCGACTTGTTGCTGACGATGGTGACGCTGCCGTCGCGTTCGATGCGGATGAAGGCATTCGGCGACGGGATCGCCGGCGCGGCCTCAGCGGCCTGGGCGAAGCGGCCGCTTTCCTGCAGCGCAAAGCTCAGGCACAACAGCCCGCCGGCGGCGCCGGTTTTCAGAAAGGCGCGCCGGGACAAACGGGTAGTGGTCATCGCGGTTCTCCTACAGCAGCTTGGCGGCGGCATGAATGGCCGCGCGGATGCGCGGATAGGTGCCGCAGCGGCACAGATTGCCGCTCATCGCCTGATCGATATCCTGATCCGAAGGATGCGGGTTGGCGCTGAGCAGCGCGGTGGCCGCCAGCACCTGCCCGCTCTGGCAATAGCCGCACTGCACCACGTCCAGCTCCTGCCAGGCCTGCTTGACCGCCTTGGCCACCTTGTCGTCATTGCCTTCGACGGTGGTAAGGCTGTCGTCGGCCGCCAGCGTGGACAGCGGCGTCACGCAGGCGCGGATCGGCAGCCCGTTTTTCAGCACCGTACAGGCGCCGCACAAGGCAGCGCCGCAGCCGAACTTGGCGCCGGTCAGCCCCAGCTCGTCGCGCAGCGCCCACAAAAGCGGCGTGTCCGGGCTGGAGTGGACCTCCACCTGTTTGCCATTGATGGTTAGCTTCATTCTGTCCTCCCGTGCGCAAGCCGGATGCGTAGCGGAGCCGCCGCCGCGGCTATCCATGCCGGCCGTTGAATCACTATAGATAGAAAGTCTCGGCTAGCAGACAAACTCCGACACAGACAGGGTCAGAAGCGGGTTTTGACGCTGAGCGACAGCGTGCTGCGGTCCTGCAGCAGGTTGTAACCCCCGCCGCCGGTCCGGACATAGCGCAGATCCAGCCAGCTGTCTTTGCTCCAGGCCAGGCCAAGCCCGAGCGCCGCAGCGCGGCGGCCGGCGGAAAACTGCCCATCGTCGGAATACCCCACCGCGTCATAGGCGTAGGACAGATACGGCTGCCACTCCCAACTGCCGGGCGAGGGCCGAAAGCGGTTCTGGTACTTCACGCGCCAGCCCCAGGCGGTGGGCGTGACAAAGCCTTTCAGCGCGCAAGTGTCGGCGTCGTTGGAACAGGCGGGATAGGCCTCGCTCGGCGCCATGCCGAATCCCATGCGGCCATAGCGCATCACCGACGGATCGGGCAGGCCGCTGACCTGGCGCAGTGCGAACTGCGCCTCCAGCATCGCGTGTCCGCCCAGCGCGGCAGGCAGCGGCTGCCGCGCGCTGGCCAGCCATTGGCCGACCCGGAACGCGTCATAGCCGCGCATGACGCTGCCGGCAGGCAGGTGGTTCAGATAAGCCAACGGCCCGATGCCGGCCAGCGCGCCGTTCAGAAAATCCGTGCCGTTCCAGGCCAACGCCCGGTTGGGCTGCAGGCTGTACTCCAGATAGAGCCGCGCGCCGTTTTCGCTCTCCCGCGTCAGGTTGACCGCTAGCAGGCGGCGATTGGGCAAAAAGGCCTCGCGGTATTCGCCTGCCGGGGCGACCGGCACCTGTTCGCCTCCCGGTCCTGGCGCGGTCAACACCGTGCCGGGGCCGGTCTTCACCACCTGGATCAGCGGGCTGCGGCTGGTGAAATCGGCGTAAAACAGGCCTAGCGTGCCGGCCTGCGGCAGCTGGTAATGCCAGCCCAGGCCATACTGGCCGTTGCCCGGCCGCGCATCATCGGCCCGAGGGATGTAATCCAGCGGATTGGCCAGCGACTGCTGATCGGAGGTCTGCACCGGTTTTTTGTCCAGCAGCGTCAGCAGGCCGCCGTTCAGCGTCAGCTTGTCGCAACCGGGTTGGATATAGTCGTTGATGGAGTAGAAGGTGCCGCAGCCGGGGTAGCCGTTGGAGCGGAAGGCGAACTGGTAAAAACCGTCCAGGCTGAGCCGGCTGTTGGCCTGCCATTGGCCGTACAGCGCCGGCGCCGGCACATTGGCGGACTCCCCCGCCGCGCTGGCGCGCAATGTGGCCGGGTAATCCACCGCATTGACCTGCTGCAGGCCGCCGGCGTAGGCGGTGGGCGTGGCCCAGGGGATCACCTGCTGCCCCAGCCGCCATTGCAGCGGCTGCTGCGCCAGATTGAAGCGGCCGTAGACATAGGCGTCGTCCAGCGCCACATTGCCGAAGCGGCTGAGCGGAGCGAAGCCGGCCTGCCCCAGCGGCCCCGGCTGATAGCCATTGACCACGTTGCCATGCGGCACCGACTCATCGGCCAGCGCTTGGTCATACCAGCCCTTGGCGCTCAGCAAGACGCCGTAGCCGCCATGATCGAGCCGCAATTGCAGATAGGCGTCCACGCTGCGCGATACGGTGTCGCCCTTGCCGTAATTGAGGTCGCCGTCATTGCGGGTCGCCATGCCAGCGCCGCTGGTCAGCCTGGCGGCAGGGCTGTCGGCGCGCCAGATATTGCCCACGCCGAACGCGCCCTGCCACTTGGCGGTCCAGCCGCCGCCGAGCGCGGCATCCACGCCATCTCCCAGGCCGCTGGCCCGGTCGCCGAACACGATCTCTCCGGCCAGACAGGCCGACGCCGATCCCAGCGCCAGGCCCGCCGGCACCACCCACCACCACGCTCGCACGCGCCCGTCTCCCGTTCAGGCATCCGTCTCAGGATAGCCCATGCGGCGCCGGGGAGACGGGCGTCGGCGGATCAGCCGCCGCGCGCCAGGCAGCGCTGGTAGCGGCCGTCCACCCGGCGCGCGAACCACTCGGTGGTGAGCTTGTGGGTGAACTTGGGACTGACCAGCACGATCTGCGGAATGATCTCGCGCGGCGCCGCGGGGCCGGCCAGGGCGAACACTTTTTGGTACAGCGGGGTCTGGGCGAAGCCGGACAGCTTTTCCTGCTTCAGATCGCGCAGCATGTCGGCGTCGCTCATGCCCAAGCGTCCCGCCATGCCCTGCAGCGCGCGCTGGGTGTCGCTGGTGGCGCCGGACAGCACGCGGTTCATCTTGTCGCTGTACAGCATGATGTCGCCGTCCAGCGCCAGCTTGCGGCCGGACAGCCGGGCCACCGCCTGCTGGAAGGCCGCGTTGCGGCTGGCGTAGCGGCCGGCGTTGTAGTCGGCGAAACGGTACACCATGTCATGGTAAGGCGCCGGGTATTGCAGCAGGATGGCGGTGCCGAAGTAGACGCTGCCGCGGCGGGTGAACACCTCGTCGCGCAGGCTGGAATAGGTGTAGGGATACGGCCAGGCGCGGACGTGGGTCTCGGCGAAGGCCACGCTGACCTGCATCGGCCCGCCGTCGCGGATGGGATTCTTGTGCTCGAAGATGGTCTGGCCAAACGGCAGCTCGCGCACCATATCCTCGTACAGCGCGTTCATCTCGCGCTTGGTGCGCAAGGCGTCCACGCGCTGCTTGAAGGTGCGGCCGTCCGGCGAGGTCTTGCTCATCGCCGCGTCCACCACAAACTGCGGAATCAGATATTTCTGCCGGCGCTGCTCGATCTCTCCCCAGACGATCTTGGACAGATTGGGCACCACCGGGTCCGGACTGAAGCCGGACTCCTGCTCCGCCACCGCCAGCACCGCGCAGAAGAACTGCGGCGTGTACGGGATTTTCAGATGGCTGAACGCGCCCATGATGTCGTTGGTCCAGCCTTTGCGGTCCGGGATGCCGGGCGGCAGCAAACGGTCCAGCAAGGCGCGGCCCTGGCTTTCGGCGATGGCCGGCGGCGGCTGCACCGGTTTGACCACTGGCCTGGCTGCAACGGAAGCCGCAACTGGCGCGGAGGCCGCTGGCGGCGGCAGCTCAACCGCCGGAGCGGAGGCCGGCTCGATAGGCGCCGCGACGGGCGCGGATACGGTGGGAGACTTGGGCGGCGTGGCGCAGGCGGCGACGAGCAAACTGCCTGCCAACAGGGTCAGACGGGCTTTCAACGGCATCTCGCAAACGGGCAAAAGCCAGAGTGTAGCCCAGCGCGCGCCATCGGAACATGCCGGGCGTCAACGCAAGCGGTACTTATGAATGCTGCCATCCTCATGTATGGAGACAATGGCCCGATTGATGCTGGCCAACGCTTCGTCTCCAACCTCATGGTTGCAGGCAAAGGCGATATCGCTTTTCTCCACCACGATCGCCACCTTGGGCGGCGGCATGTCCAGCCGCGACGACACCGAGGCCACGCCAACATCCGTCATGGCCCACAAATCCAGCCGTCCCAGCTGCAGCTTGCGCAAACCGGTGAGATAGTCGGCGCTTTCCTCAGGCTGGAAGCCCAGCTGCCGCAGACGGTCGGCCACCATGCTGCCGCGCAGCGCGCCGATTCTTAGCCTCTTCGCCCCCTCCAGGCTGGGCCATTGCCTATCATCTCCGCTTTTCGCCATCAGTACGATTTGAATAGGCAGAATGGCCACGCTCCACTTGAACATCGGCCGCAGATCAGGCATCTGTGCGATAGGCATGCAAGAGTCGGCCTGCTGCCGCACCAGCAGCATGGCGCGGGCCTGCGGATAAAACTCATAAGCAAACGGAATGCCGGAGCGGCGGGATATCTCCCGCATGAGTTCTATCGCGCCCCCGCCCTGTGTTTTGCCATTGGCGCCCGGCTCCATGATGCCTGGCACCGGCACCAGCAACATGCGCAAGGACTCGGCATGGCCGGGCAAGGCCAGCAAGCCCAGCAGCAACCCCCACCATCGTTTCATGCCGCCTCCCGCAGACATGACTCAGGTTCAACGATAGCAAAACGGGAGGCTCACGCCTCCCGTCTGTTGCCTTGGACTTCTAGCCTGGGATCAGAAACCGCTGATCAGAATCCAACCTATCAAGGCCGGCGCCAGCGCCATGCAGAAACCGCGCATCGCCATCATCGCGCGCGGCGAACAGGCCGAGGCCAGCTCACCGCGCACTACCGGCCAGACCTTCCAGCCGACGAACAGCGCCAGCAGCAGCTCGCCCAGCGGCATCAGCAGCTTGGAGGTGACGAAATCCAGCAGATCGAAGAAATTCATCCCGAACAGCTGGTAATCGCCCCATACGCCCAGCGACAGCGAAGCCGGAATGCCCAGCAGGAAGGTGGCGGCCGCCATGCCGCAAGCGGCGGCGCGGCGCGACAGACCCATTTCATCGATGGCGAAGCTGGTGATGACTTCCAGCAGCGACACCGACGAGGTCAGCGCCGCCAGCAGCAACAGGCAGAAGAACATCACGGCGAACAGCTGGCCCAGCGGCAGGTGGGCAAACACCGCCGGCATGGTGATGAAAGTGAGGCCAGGGCCGGCCGACGGATCGAAACCGAAGGCGAACACGGCCGGCAACACCATCAAGCCCGCCAGGAAGCAGGTGGCCACCGTCAGCAGGATCACCCACAGCGCGGACCCCACCAGATTGGACTCGCGGCCGACATAAGAGCCGTAGGTGATCATGATGCCCAGTCCCAGCGACAAGGAGAAAAAGGCCAGGCCCAGCGCATCCATCAGCATCGCGCCGCTGAGCTTGGAAAAGTCCGGCGCCACGAAATAGGCCAAGCCATCCATCGCGCCCGGCAAGGTCAGGCCGCGGACGATCAGCAGCAGCATCAGGGCGAACAGCGCCGGCATCAGAAACTTGGACAGCTTCTCGATGCCCTGTTGCACCCCGCCCACCACCACGGCCAACGTCAGCAGCGCGAAACCCGCGTGATAGGCCAGCGGCAGCGACGGGTGGCTGATGAAGCCGCCGAAGATGTCGCCCAGCGCCTTGGCGTCGGAGGTCAGGATGCTGCCGTCCAGCGATTTGCCGATGTAGGCGATGGTCCAACCGCCGACTACGCTGTAGAACGACAGAATCAGGAAGCACACCAGCACGCCCATATAGCCGATCACCGGCCAGAAGCCGCCGGCCAGCTTGCGGAACGAGCCGACTGCGCCGGCGTTGGCGGCGCGTCCCAACGCCATCTCCGACAGCATCAGCACCAGGCCCAGCGTCAGGCAAATGCCCAGGTAAACGAACAGAAACGCGCCGCCGCCATTGGTGGCGGCCACATAAGGGAACTTCCAGATGGCGCCCAGCCCGATGGCCGAGCCGGCCGCCGCGAGTATGAAACCGAGGCGCGAGCCCCATTGAGATCTAGCCATGTTTGAATCTTCTTTGTCGTATTGCTGTTATTGAAGGTGCTTGCCATGCCTGCATGGGCCGGCGAAAACATCGCGCGGGGAGCAGACATGGCGGCCGCCGCGCAAGGCGGACGGCAGGGTCTTCCGGCAGCGGCCCCATTGAGGCTGCCGCGGAAAGGGATGACCGGACTCGCTGCGCCATCCCGCGCGCCGATGCGGCGGCGGACAAGACGCTGGCAGGTCCAATCCGGGAGAGGGAATCGTTGGTTGAACGACACTACTGCTGCGCCGGGGGTGGTGGCGCCGCGCAGTCCTCTAGATGTATCCTGGATACGTTTCAAAATGTAACAACGATTGCGGACAGTTTCTACTATTTCGCCAACCGACCCTGCAAATTACCCGGCCAGCATGCCGATGCGGGCGTCGACAACACATTGCGTCCGTGAAATCGCCGCTTTCAGCGAATAAACTAAGTAGAAGAACTTAGCCCGCGACGGCATCATCCGGCGCGCGGCTATGACACGCCTGTTTGCCACGGATGGGGGAACAGCCATGACCGCTTTGCAGACGCTGCAGCCCCTGATCGACACGGTGCAGGGGTGCCTGGTGCTGTCCTCGCCGGACGATGGCCGCATCGTTTCCGCCAACCAGTTGGCCAGCATCCTGCTGGCTTGCCCGCACGACGAGTTGCTGGACCGCTCGATGTACGACTTCCTGCCCCACCCCGCCGACGCCGACGCCATCCGCCAGGATCTGGACGCGCACAGCATGATCTACAACCGCGGCATGCAGCTGCGCACGGTCAACGGCCGCCACTTCGACGTCCAGCTCTCGGTGCGCAAGGTCAGCCTGAACGATGCCGCGATGCTGGTATTCAGCTTCTCCGACCGCACCGAGGCCAAGGTGATGAGCCAGTTGCTGGACTATGAGCGCCAGTTGGTGCAGCGCTCGCTGAATATCGTCAAGACGCTGAAAGAGGAAGGCAGCCAGAGCCAGGACGAAGACAGGCTGACCGGCGTGGCCGGCATGCACCGGATGATGGCCGCCGCCCATGCCGAAACCAGCCGCGTGCTGCGTTACGGCGGCACGCTGTCCATCCTGGCGCTGGTTTTGGTCAATGCCCCGGACATGGTGCCAAGGGAGGACGACGGCTCGGCCTACAATCATCTGCTGCGGCTGGCCGCCAGCCTGTGCCTGCAAAGCATACGGGACAGCGACCTGGTGGCGCGCCGCGACGACAATACCTTGATCATCCTGCTGCCCAGCACCGACATGAACGGCGCCAGCGAACTGGCGCGCCGGCTGATTACCTCTCTGCGCCAGCTGACCTTTCTGTATCAGGGCGAGGAACACCAGGCGGCGGCCTGCGTCGGGCTCAGCGAGCTGCGGCCGGACGAGGCCGGCCCCAAGCCCATGCTGGAGCGGCTGGAATATGCGCTGCAAAAAGCGCAGGAAGGCGGCGCCAACTACATCATCCGCCTGCCTTGATCCGTTTCGTCAGCGGAAATGAAAAACGCCGATGATCGATCATCGGCGTTTCTGTTGCGTGCGGGCGGACCCGATCAGGCCAGCTTATCCAGCAGCTTCTGGTGAATGCCGCCGAAACCGCCATTGCTCATCACCAGCACATGGTCGCCTGGCTTGGCCTCGGCGACGATGGCGCCGAGCAGCGCGTCAAAGTCCGCGAAGGTCTGCGCCTTGTCGCCCATGGGCTGCAAGGCGTCGGCCGGGTTCCAGTTCAGGCCGACGGCCGAGCAGAACACCTTGTCCGCCAGCGCCAGCGAGCTGGGCAAGGCGTCCTTCATGGTGCCCAGCTTCATGGTGTTGGAGCGCGGCTCCAGCACCGCCAGGATGCGCGCCGCGCCCACCTTGCGGCGCAGGCCTTCCAGCGTGGTGGCGATGGCCGTCGGGTGATGGGCGAAATCATCGTAGACGGTGACGCCGCCCGC
The DNA here is from genome assembly GCF_016428945.1 of Chromobacterium sp. ASV23. Lineage (NCBI taxonomy): Bacteria > Pseudomonadati > Pseudomonadota > Betaproteobacteria > Neisseriales > Chromobacteriaceae > Chromobacterium > Chromobacterium sp. ASV23. The sequence goes on along the minus strand of NZ_JAELTR010000011.1, from coordinate 62,808 downwards.
CACGCCCTTCACTTCCATGCGGCGCTTGACGTTGGCGAAACGGGACAAGGCATCGATGGCGTCCTTGACCGCCACCCCGGCATGGCGCGCGGCGGCGATGGCGGCGACGGCATTCAGGCGGTTGTGCTCGCCCAGCAGCGCCCAGCGCACCGTGCCTTGCAGCTTGCCTTCCAGCCATACGTCGAAGCCGCCATCGTCATGCAAAGCGCCCAGCTGCCAGCCGGCGTCCACGCCGAAGCGCTCCGTCGGCGTCCAACAGCCGCGCGCCAGCACGCGGTCCAGATTGGCCTCTCGGCCATTGCTGACGATGCGGCCGTTGCCGGGAATGGTGCGCACCAGATGGTGGAACTGGGTCTCGATGGCGGCCAGATCGGCGAAGATGTCGGCGTGGTCGAATTCCAGATTGTTCAGAATCGCGGTGCGCGGACGATAATGGACGAACTTGGAGCGCTTGTCGAAGAAGGCGGTGTCGTACTCGTCGGCCTCGATCACGAAGAAGGGACTGACGCTGGCAGGGTCCAGCGCCGGCTTGCCCGGCAGGCGCGCCGACACGCCGAAGTTTTCCGGAATGCCGCCGATCAGAAAGCCCGGCGCCAGGCCGGCGTCTTCCAGTATCCAGGCCAGCATGGAGCTGGTGGTGGTCTTGCCGTGGGTGCCGGCCACCGCCAGCACCCATTTGTCCTGCAGCACGTTCTCCGCCAGCCACTGCGGGCCGGAGATATACGGCAGGCCGCGATTGAGGATTTCCTCCATCAAGGGCTTGCCGCGCGTCACCACATTGCCGATCACGTACACATCCGGATTCAGGTCCACCTGTTCCGCGCCGAAGCCCTGCACCAGCTCAATGCCCATCGCCTCCAGCTGGGTGCTCATCGGCGGGTAGACGTTGGCGTCGCAGCCGGTGACTTTGTGGCCGGCCTGTTTGGCGATGGCGGCGATGCCGCCCATGAAGGTACCGCAGATACCCAGAATGTGGATGTGCATATCGGTTCAGCAGGGAAAACGTCGAAAGCGCAAGGATACCGGAAAGCGTGGCGCCCCGTCACCGCCGCCCGGCGCTGCCGCTCAAGCGCGCCTGCACCGTCCACCCTTGCGCCAGGACAAAGTGGCGCCGCGGGATAGCCCGCTAAACTGTTCACATCCAAACCAAAATCACGCCCATGCTTGTCGAACTGTCCCTGGTGCTATCGCTGCTGCAGCAGATGTGCGTCTACTTAGTGATCGCCTACCTGCTGTCCAAGACGCCGCTGTTCATGCCCCTGACCCAGGTCACGCTGCGGCTGCCGCACCGGCTGGCCTGTTACGTGGTGTTCTCGATGTTCTGCATCATGGGCACCTATTTCGGCCTGCACATCGACGACTCCATCGCCAACACCCGCGCCATCGGCGCGGTGCTGGGCGGCATGCTGGGCGGGCCGTGGGTGGGGCTGGCCGTGGGCTTCACCGGCGGCCTGCACCGCTACTCGCTGGGCGGCCTCACCGCCGGCGCCTGCATGGTCTCCACCATGGTGGAAGGGCTGCTGGGCGGGCTGGTTCATTTGTATCTGGTGAGAAAGGGCAAACGGGCCAAACTGTTCGACCCGCTGGTGGTGGCGCTGACGGCGCTGGCCGCCGAAGTGTGCCAGATGGCCATCCTGCTGGCGCTGGTCCGCCCGTTTCATGCGGCCGAGCATCTGGTGGAAAGCATCGCGCTGCCGATGATGATCGCCAACACGCTGGGCGCCGGCATGTTCATGCGCATCCTGTTGGACCGCCGCGCGCTGGCCACGCAATACTCCACCACCTTCTCCAGCAAGGCGCTGCGGATCGCTGCTCGCGCCGAGGGCATTCTGCGCCAGGGCTTCAACCGCGAGAACAGCATGACCGTCGCCCGCATCCTGTATGAGGAGTTGGGCGTCGGAGCCGTGGCCATCACCGACCGCGAACATCTGCTCGCCTTCATCGGCATAGGCGACGACCACCACAAGCCCGGCACCGCCATCACCTCGCCGCACACCCACCGCGCCATCGAACACAATCAGGTGGTGTACGCCGACGGCGAGGAAGTGCCCTATCGCTGCTCCCTGCATCCGCAATGCAAGCTGGCGTCGTCGCTGGTGATTCCGCTGCGCGGCGAAGACGAGCGGGTGATCGGCACCATCAAGCTGTACGAGCCGCGCAACAAGCTGATCTCCCACATCAATCTGACCCTGGGCGAAGGCATCGCCCGCCTGCTGTCCAGCCAGATCCTGCAAGGCCGCTACGACCAGCAGAAGCAGCTGCTGGCGCAGACCGAGATCAAGCTGCTGCACGCCCAGGTCAATCCGCACTTCCTGTTCAACGCGCTGAACACGCTGTCGGCGGTGATCCGCCGCAACCCGGAGCACGCGCGCCAGCTGGTGCAATATCTGTCCACCTTTTTCCGCAAGAACCTGAAGCGCTCCAGCGAGGTGGCGACGCTGGCGGACGAGATCGAACATGTCAGCGCCTATCTGCACATCGAAGAGGCGCGTTTCGCCGGGCGGCTGCATGTGGATATCGAGTTGGCGGAGGACGCCCGCCAGGTGCAGCTGCCGGCCTTCTCGCTGCAACCCATCGTGGAAAACGCCATCAAACACGGCACCTCGCAGTTATTGGAGCCCGGCCGCATCCGCATTGGCGCGCGTTGCGCCGACGGCGCGCTGCGGGTGACGGTGGAGGACAACGCCGGCCTGTACGCGCCGGCCGGACCCAGCGACGGCATGGGCATGTCGCTGGTGGACCGCCGCATCCGCGCCCGTCACGGCGCCGGCTACGGCGTCTCGGTGGAATGCCAGCCGGAGGCCTATACCCGTGTCACGCTGACGGTGCCCTGCCCTTGCCCCGGAGAACAAGCATGCTGAAGACCCTGCTGGTGGACGATGAACCGCTGGCGCGCGACGAACTGCGCCAGCTCCTCGCGGCGCATGCCGGCTTCGAGATCGTCGGCGAATGCGGCAACGCCATCGAGGCCATCGCCTTCATCCACCGCCGGCAGCCGGACGTGGTGTTTCTGGACATCCAGATGCCGCGCGTCAGCGGTCTGGAAATGCTGGCCATGCTGGACCCGGACAAGATGCCGCGCGTGGTGTTCGTCACCGCCTTCGACGACTACGCCATCCAGGCCTTCGAGGAACATGCCTTCGATTACCTGCTGAAGCCGGTGGACCCCGAGCGGCTGGCCAAGACCATAGGCCGGCTCCAACGCGAGGCCGCGCCGCGCGCGCTGGACGGCCTGCCGCTGGCGCCGCTGGAGCTGGTGCCCTGCCACGGCGTCAACCGCATCGCCCTGCTCAGGCTGGACGAAGTGGAGTTTGTCTCCTCGCGCGTCAGCGGCGTGTTCGTGCAGGCCGCCGATGGACGCGAACACTTCACCGAACTGACGCTGCGCACCTTCGAGGAGCGCAGCCCGCTGTTCCGCTGCCATCGCCAGCATCTGGTCAATCTGCGCGCCATCCGCGAAATCCGCCTCGGGGACAATGGCGTGGCGGATATCGTGACCTTGGGCGGCCGCACGCTGCCGGTCAGCCGCCGCTTCCTCAAGCCGCTGAAGGAAGCGTTGGGGATTCCAGGCTGAAAGGCAGCGGCGCCGCTCGCCCCCCGTTTTCCCGCCGCTCGCGCCGCCAGGCTGCCGCTGGCGCAGCCGGCGCCCCAGACCCTTTCTTTAAAGGCGTAAGGTGAAGCCACTATTTCACCGGAGCCACGATCATGGATCACGCATTGACTTTTGTGATCGGCAGCCTGTGCATTCTTGCGATCTGCTACCGCCTGTACGGGGTATTCTTCACGCGCAAGGTGCTGGGCGTCGACGACAGCGCTGTCACCCCTTCCCATGAGCTGAAGGACGGCAAGGACTACGTGCCCACCAGCAAATGGGTGGCCTTCGGCGGCCACTTCGCCGCCATCGCCGCCGCCGGCCCCTTGGTGGGTCCGGTGCTGGCCGCCCAGTACGGCTACCTGCCCAGCATGCTGTGGCTGTTGATCGGCTGTGTCATCGGCGGCGCGGTGCACGACACCGTGGTGCTGTTCGCCTCGATGAAGCACCACGGCAAGTCGCTGTCGGAAGTGGCCAAGGCCGAGCTCGGTCCGCTGGCCGGCTGGTGCACCGGCCTGGCCATGCTGTTCATCATCACCATCACCATGGCCGGCCTGTCCATGGTGGTGGTGCATGCGCTGGAGCGCAACCCGTGGGGCGCCTTCGCCGTGTTCATGACCATCCCCATCGCCATCGGCGTCGGCCTGTGGGAACGCGTGACCGGCAGCATGAAGAATGCCAGCTACGTCGGCATCGCCGCCATCATGGCCTGTGTGTTCGCCGGTCCTTACATCCAGCACACCGCGCTGGGCGAATGGCTGTCGCTGAAGGCGTCTACCGTATCGCTGCTGCTGCCGATCTACGCCTTCTTCGCCACCGCGCTGCCGGTATGGATGCTGCTGACCCCGCGCGCCTGCCTGTCCAGCTTCATGAAGATCGGCGTGTTCGGCCTCCTGGTGGTCGGCGTGGTGTTCATCAACCCGCAAATCCAGTTCCCGGCTGTGACCCAGTTCATCCACGGCGGCGGCCCGGTGCTGTCCGGTCCGGTATGGCCCTTCATCTCCATCACCATCGCCTGCGGCGCGATTTCCGGCTTCCATGCCTTCATCGGCTCCGGCACCACGCCCAAGCAGATCGACAAGTGGAGCGACATCCTGCCGGTGGGCTTCGGCGCCATGCTGGCCGAATGCGTAGTCGGCGTGATGGCCTTGATCGCCGCCACCGCCTTGCATCCGGCTGATTACTTCGCCATCAACTCCGCGCCGGCCGTGTTCCACACCCTGGGCATGGACGTGGTGAATCTGCCCAAGCTGTCCGAGGAAATCGGCCTCGATCTGTACGGCCGTACCGGCGGCGCCGTGACCCTGGCCGTGGGCATGGCGGACATCTTCACCCGCATCCCGTGGTTCAGCAATCTGGCGTCCTACTTCTTCCAGTTCATGGTGATGTTCGAGGCCGTGTTCATCCTCACCGCCATCGATTCCGGCACCCGCGTCGCCCGCTATCTGATCCAGGACTTCGTCGGCGATCTGTGGGCGCCGCTGAAGCGCACCGATTGGATGCCCGGCGCGATCGGCGCTTCCATCGTGGCCTGCGTGATGTGGGGATACCTGCTGAACTCCGGCGACATCAACTCGGTGTGGGCGCTGTTCGGCGTGTCCAACCAGTTGATGGCCTCCATCGGCCTGATCATCGGCGCCACCATCATCCTGCGCCTGTCGCACAAGCGCAGCTATATGATGACCTGCCTGGTGCCGCTGGCCTACCTGTACGTCACCGTCAACTACGCCGGCTACTGGATGGTCAAAAACGTGTACCTGAACCCGGCCGCCAAGGGCTACAACCTGTTCAACGCCGGCATCTCCATCGTGATGCTGGCCCTGGGCCTGGTGATTCTGATCTCCGCCTGCCGCCGCTGGAAACAGCTGCTGAGCCGTCCGGCTCCGCAGCAGGAACTGAAGCCGGCGTTGTCTGAAGCCTGATTCTGATCAGCCAGCAAAAAGCCCGTCGCGATTGCGACGGGCTTTTTGTTTGGCACTGGCTGGGAGATCTAGAAGAACACCACCGTCAGCAGCACGAAGCACGGCAGCAGCACCGCGCCGGACCACATCATGTAGCCGAAGAAACCCGGCATCTTGACGTGGCGGTGCTCGGCGATGGCTTTGACCATGAAGTTAGGCGCATTGCCGATATAGGTCATCGCGCCCATGAACACCGCGCCCATGGAGATGGCCAACAGCGTATCGGCCAGCGGGCCCATCATGGTGGCGGCGTCGCCGGATGCCAGATTGAAGAACACCAGATAGGTCGGCGCGTTGTCCAGGAAGCTGGACAGGATGCCGGTCATCCAGAAGTACATGATCTCCAGCGGCTGGCTTTCCGGCCCGGACACCGCGTGCACCAGGCTGGCCAGTTGCCCGTGCTCGCCGGCGCGCAGGATGGCGATCACCGGGGCGATGGTGATGAAAATCCCGGCAAACAGCTTGCCCACTTCCAGAATCGGCAGCCAGTTGAACTCGTTGCCGGCGCGAACCTGTTTGGGCGTGATCCACAAGGAGGCGAAGGCCAGCAGCACTAGGATTCCGTCGCGCAGCAGGTTTTGCAGCTCCAGATGCGCGCCCGGCAGGTGGATGACGATGCCGGGCTTCCACAGGCCGGACATCAGCACCGCGGCCACCACGCCGGTCAGCAACCAGAAGTTGCGCTTGCCGTACAGCTTGAGCGGCTTGTCATGGCTGGTGTCCACCGGCTTCAGCGTGCCCTCTGCCGCTTCCTTGGCGTACATATGCCGATCCAGGAAGTAGAAGATCGTCAGCAGCAGGCCCGCCAACAGCAGCACCGGCAGCAGCATGTGCTGGAAGGTCCAGCCGAAGGTCACGCCCTTCAGGAAGCCCAGGAACAGCGGCGGATCGCCCAGCGGGGTCAGGCCGCCGCCGACATTGGCCACCAGGAAGATGAAAAACACCACGACATGCACATTGCGCTTGCGGCCCTCGTTGGCGCGCAGCAGCGGGCGGATCAGCAGCATCGCCGCGCCGGTGGTGCCCATGATGGAAGCCAGCACGGTGCCGATGGCCAGGATGGTGGTATTCAGCTTGGGCGAGCCGTGCAGCGAGCCCCATACCAGAATGCCGCCGGACACGGTGTACAGCGCGAACAGCAGCACGATGAAGGGAATGTATTCGGTGAACAGCGCGTGCAATACCAGTTCGCCGGTTTGCCCCAGGCCGAACATCACGGCGAACGGCAGCAGGAACAAGGCGGTCCAGCCGGCGGTGATCTTGCCGAAATGATGGTGCCACACGCCGGGCGCGAGCATCGGAAACAAGGCGATGGACAGCAGGATGCCGGCAAACGGCACCGCCCAACCCAGGCTCAGCGAGGCGCCATCCAGATCCGCTGCCTGGGCGACGGCGGGCAACAGCATGGCGCCCGCCAGGGTAATCAGTTTATTTTTCATCAGTCCTTCCCGCGGGCATGGCCCGTAGATAAAAACGCAGCGCGAAGCTGCCAGAGCATTCCCGGTTGTGCTTGTCGGCACAGGCCGGGCTTCCGGGTGCCGGCCTGTGCGTGTCGCAAGTCCTGCCAGACGCGCGAAAACTTGGAGTGGCTGACAAAAACCCGCAAAGCGCCGGAGGCAAAACGCGCCGCCTGAGCCCGCACACGCAAGTACGGCCAGGCGGCGCAACGCGGCACCAGGATTTTTGTCAGCCGCGCTTAGCGGCTACCCTTTTGGATGAACTCGATCTTGTAACCATCCGGGTCCTCGATGAAGGCAATCACGGTGGTGCCGTGCTTCATCGGGCCGGCCTCGCGGGTGACCTTGCCGCCCTTGGCGCGCGCCATGTCACAGGCGGCATAGGCATCTTCCACTTCGATGGCGATGTGGCCATAGCCGTTGCCCAGCTCGTAGGATTCGGTGTCCCAGTTATGGGTCAGCTCCAGCACGGTGTGATCGGCCTCGTCGCCATAGCCGACGAAGGCCAGCGTGAAACGGCCCTCCGGAAAATCGGAACGGCGCAGCAGTTTCATGCCGAGTACTTCCTGATAGAACGATATCGAGCGTTCAAGGTTCCCGACGCGCAACATGGTGTGGAGCATTCTCATGACAAAATCCTCAAAATCAGCCAAAGGCAAACAACTCGCCGCCATGCTGTCGCAGCCAGCGGCGAGACTCGCGCCAGCCTGAGCAAAGACGCTCGGTCTCAGCCCAGAACGCCGGCGAGTGATTCATGTGTTCCAGATGAGCCAGTTCGTGGGCGATGACGTAATCGACCACCGCCAACGGGGCCTGCGCCAGCCGCCAATTCAGGCGGATGCCGCCTTCCGCGCTGCAGCTGCCCCAGCGCGTGCGCGCGGAAGACAGCTGCAATCGGCTCGGTTTGCGGCGGCAACGCGCCGCCAGCAGGGAGAGGCGGCCGGGAAACAGTATCGCCGCCTCGCGTTTCAGATATTTGGCCAGCACGGCCTTCAGCGCCTCGGCGTCGCCTTCTGCCACGCCGGCCACCAGCAGGACGTCGCCGTCGCGCCGCACCGTCTTGCGGCCGCCGCCGATCAGGCGCAAGCCCAGCGCCTCGCCCAGCAGCGTCAGCCGGCTCAGATCGTCGCTCTTGGCCAGTTGGCTGCGCTGGCGCAGCACATGGCCGACGATCCAGTCGTGGCGCTGCCGCAGCACCTGATGCAGACGCTCCTGGCTGACGCCGGGCGCGGCAATCAGCTCGACCACGCCGTCGCGCACCCGTATGCCTATGCTCTGACGCGTCCGCCGCGTCAGCAGCACCGGCACGTCGCCGTCAGGCAGAGGCAGGCGATGCCAGACGCTGGCGTTTTTCATCGGGATCGGCAAACGGACCGACGCCGCCGATTTCGCGCTGGCGGGCTTCGATCCAGGCCTCGGCTTCGGCCATCATGGATTCGGGGCCGACGCTTTCGGACGGACGGATGGCAGGGCCCACCACCACGGTGACCTCGCCCGGATATTTCAGAAAAGCGTTGCGCGGCCAGAATTCGCCAGCGTTATGGGCCACCGGCACCATGGGCATGTCGAACTGCTTGGCCATGCGCGCCGCGCCCAGCTTGTACTTGCCGATGCGGCCCGGCTTGGTGCGGGTGCCCTCCGGGAACACGGTGATCCAAAAGCCGTGGCGCTTGCGTTCCAGCCCCTGCTCCAGCAAACGCTGATTGGCGCGGGAGCGGTCCGAGCGGTTGATCATGATCGGGTTCATCAACACCAGGCCCCAGCCGAACAGCGGTATCCAGGCCAGCTCGCGCTTGGCCACATACACCTGCCACGGGAAGATTTTTTGCAGCGCCAGCGTTTCCCAGCCCGATTGATGCTTGGAGCAGATCACCGACGGCTCCGTCGGGATGTTTTCGCTTCCCAGCACCTTGTATTTCAGGCCGATAACGTGCTCCAGCATCCACAGCAAGGTCAGCGCCCAGCTGACGCCGAATACGTGGCGCGCGCGGCGCGGCAGCGGCGCGGCCAGCAGCAATAGACAGAAAAACAGCGGCGTAATGACGATGAGAACCAGCCAGTACAGCAGGTTGCGTATCAAAAGACTGATCATGCTTGCAGTATCTACCTCAGTGATGATTGATCAGATGCTCGGCGGCATCGTACAAATCGTTGAACACCAGGGTGTTTTCCGGCAGCTTGCCGGCCGCCAGCGTCTTGACGCCCTTGCCGGTCTTCACCAGCATGGGCTGGCCGCCGACCGCGGCGATCGCTTCCAGATCGCGCAGGCTGTCGCCGATCAGCGGCAAGCCTTCCAGCTTGACGTTGAAGCGCTCGGCGATCTCCAGCACCATGCCCGGCAGCGGCTTGCGGCATTCGCAGCCGTGGTCCGCCGCGTGCGGACAGAACACCACCGCGTCGATGCGGCCGCCCGCCTGCCCCACCAGCCGGTGCATTTTCTCGTGCATGGCGTTCAAGGCGTGCATGTCGAACAGGCCGCGGCCGATGCCGGACTGGTTGGTGGCCACCACCACGCGCCAGCCCGACTGGGTCAGATTGGCGATGGCTTCCAGGCTATGCTCGATCGGCACCCATTCCACGCTGTTCTTGACGAAATCGTCGCGATCCTGATTGATCACGCCGTCCCGGTCCAGAATGACTAGCTTCACGGTTTCTCCAATGAGTAGGGCGGAAGCCCCGCCGGGGCGTTCCGCCGTTTGCACGCTTTCCGACTGGCGGCTTGGCGGAACGCCCGGCATGGCCGGGCTTCCGCCCTACGCTTACTCCGCCAGCAGCGAGATGTCCGCCACGCGGTTGAACAAGGCGGCCAGGCGAGCCAGCAGCGCGATGCGGTTGGCGCGGACCTGGGCGTCCTCGGCCATCACCATCACGCCGTCGAAGAAGGCGTCCACCGGCGCCTTCAGGCTGGACAGCTGCGCCAGCGCGCCGGCGAAGTCGTGGGCGGCGAACTTGGCCTCCACCGCCGGCGCCAGCTCCTGCACTGCGGCGTAGAGCGCCTGTTCGGCGGCTTCCTGCAGCAGCGCGGGATTGACCTCACCAATGCCGCCTTCGGCCTTCTTCAGGATGTTGTTGACGCGCTTGTTGGCGGCGGCCAGCGCGGCCGCTTCCGGCAGCGCCTTGAACTGCGCCACGGCGGCCAGCACGGCGCGCACTTCGTGGATGCGGCTGGGCGCCAGGGCCAGCACGGCGTCGATCTCGTCGCCCTTGCAATCGGCGGCGAGGAAGTTCTTCAGGCGGTCCATCATGAAGCCGAACACCTCGTCGGCCACCGTGGAGGACAGCTTGCCTTCGGGGAAGGCGGTGGCCACGATGGCCAGCAGCTGCTTCAGGTCCAGGTCCGCTTCCAGCGCCATCCGCACCACGCCCAGCGCGGCGCGGCGCAGCGCGAACGGATCTTTATCGCCGGTCGGGATCAGGCCGATGCCCCAGATGCCGACGATGGTTTCCAGCTTGTCGGCCAGCGCCACGGCGGTGGCGATCTTGCCTGCCGGCAGCGTGTCGCCGGCGAAACGCGGGTGGTAGTGTCCCTCGATGGCGGCGGCCACATCGGCGTGCTCGCCGTCGTGCAGGGCGTAGTACATGCCCATGATGCCCTGCAGCTCCGGGAATTCGCCGACCATGTCGGTCACCAGGTCGGCCTTGGCCAGGTAGGCGGCGCGGGCGGCCAGGGCGGTGTCAGCGCCCAGCTCGCGGGCGATGGCGCCGGCGATGCTCTGCAGGCGTTCCACGCGCTCCAGCTGGGTGCCGATCTTGTTGTGGTACACCACATTGGCCAGACGCGGCAGGCGGCTGTCCAGGCGATGTTTCTTGTCCTGCTCGAAGAAGAACTTGGCGTCGGACAGGCGGGCGCGCAGCACGCGCTCGTTGCCGCCGACCACGAAAGACGGATCCTGCGGCGCGATATTGGACACCAGCAGGAAGCGGTTCATCAGCTTGCCGTTCTTGTCCAGCAGCGGGAAATACTTCTGGTTTTGCTGCATGGTCAGGATCAGGCATTCCTGCGGCACTTGCAGGAACTCGGCCTCGAAGCCGGCTTCCAGCACCACCGGCCATTCCACCAGCGCCGTCACCTCATCGAACAGCGCGTCCGGGGCGGCGATGGTGGCGCCGAGCCGGGCGGCGGCCTCGGCCAGCTTGTGGCCGATCAGCTCGCGGCGGGCGGCGAAGCTGGCGATGACCTTGCCCGCTTCATGCAGGGTGCGGGCGTAATCGTCGGCGTGGGCAACCAACACCTCGCCCTGCGACAAGAAACGGTGGCCGCGGGTGGCGTTGCCGCTCTTGAGGCCCAGCACTTCGCCGGCGATGACCTTGTCGCCATGCAGCATGATCAGGCCATGCGCCGGACGGACGAATTGCACGTCGGAATCGCCCCAGCGCATCAGCTTGGGCGCCGGCAGCTTCTTCAGCGCCAGCGCTACCACGTCGGCCAGCACGGCGGACAGCGCTTCGCCGGTCTTGGTGCTGGAATAGGCGTACACATCCTGCTTGCCGTTGTTGACGATGGAGAGTTCGGACACATCCACGCCGCAGGAGCGGGCAAAGCCGGCCAGGGCCGGGGTCGGCTGGCCATCTTTCATGCCGGCGGCCACGGCCGGACCTTGGCGAGTGATGTGCTGGTCCGGCTGCACGGCCAGCACGCCGGGCAGCTGCACCGCCAGGCGGCGCGGCGAGGCGTACACCACCGGCTCGACATCGGCGGCGGCGAACTGCGCCTTCTTCAGTTCTTCGGAGATGGTCTGGGCGAAGCTCGCAGCCAGACGCGGCAGGGCCTTGGGCGGCAGCTCCTCGGTCAGGAGTTCGATCAGCAGGGTTGCGTTCATTCTCTTCGATTTCAATTATTGGGAGGCGTTTCCCGCCGCGTCACAGATCACCTTCATCATGGCGTGGGCGACGGAATCCTCGTTCACCGGCTGCCACTTCCAGGCATAGCGCGGCACCGGGAACATCGTGGAAAACAGGTGCTTGTTGTTCTGGTCGAAATACTCGGAACCGACAAACACATACTGGTACTGCTTGCAATCGGCGTAGCCTGTGGTGCGGCGGATGTAGTAGTGAAGCTTGTACGGCTTCTCGTAGCGCTGTTTGGCGAAACGCTCCTGGTTGATGAAGTGCACCAGTCCGTCTTTGCCCAGCCATAGCGAGTTGCCGTCCACCGCCAGCTGCAGCTGGCTGCCATCCTGATACACCACCCAATCGGCGGGCGACTCAGCCCAGACCGGCAGGCTAGCCAGGAACAAGGTTGCAGCGCAGGCTTTCATCTTCACTCTCCTAGTTGATCAGGCCGGTTTGACCGGCCTTAACAGCATAGGCGATCGCCGCGCCGCCGCCGCGTCAGTCCTTGCGGCACATCGGGAAACCCAGGGCCTCGCGCGCGTCGTAATACGCCTGCGCCACGCCGCGCGACAGATTGCGGATGCGGCCGATATAGGCGGCGCGCTCAGTCACGGAGATGGAGCCGCGGGCGTCCAGCAGGTTGAAAGTGTGGCCGGCTTTCAGGATCATCTCGTAGGCGGGCAGCGGCAGGCTGGCTTCCAGCAGCTTCTTCGCTTCCGCCTCGTAATCATTGAATTGGCGGAACAGCAGCTCGACATTGCTGTGCTCGAAAGCGTACTTCGACTGCTCCACTTCATTTTGGTAGAACACATTGCCGTAGGTCACCGGCTGGCCGTCCGGCAGATGGGTCCAGATCAGGTCGTAGACGTTCTCCACGCCCTGCAGATACATCGCCAGACGCTCCAGGCCGTAAGTGATCTCGCCCAGCACCGGCTTGCAATCCAGGCCGCCCACTTGCTGGAAGTACGTGAACTGGGTCACTTCCATGCCGTTCAGCCACACCTCCCAGCCCAGGCCCCAGGCGCCCAGCGTCGGGTTTTCCCAGTCGTCCTCGACGAAGCGGATATCCTGCAGCGTCGGGTCCAGACCCAGCTCCTGCAGCGAACCCAGATACAGCTCCTGGATATTCGACGGGGACGGCTTCAAGACGACTTGGAACTGGTGGTGCTGGAACAGGCGGTTAGGGTTTTCGCCATAGCGGCCGTCCTTGGGACGGCGGCTAGGCTGCACATAGGCGGCGTTCCAGGGCTCAGGACCCAGCGCGCGCAGGAAGGTGGCGGTGTGCGAGGTGCCCGCGCCGACTTCGGTATCGTAGGGCTGCAGCAGCGCGCAGCCCTGGCGGTTCCAGTAGTGCTGGAGCTTGAGAATGATTTCCTGGAAGGTAAGCATAAATGTGTCGTTGGAAGAATTGACAAATAAACGTCGATTCTACCGCCTGCCGCCGCTCACGCAAAGCCGGACGGGCTGACGCCGCCCAAGCGGTCCGCCAGACGACGCCCCTTGCGCAGGCAATCCGCCAGCGAAACGCCGTCCAGCCAGTTGGCGCAGACATGCAGTCCCTGCGCCGCCAGCGGCTGCGCCAGACGCCGCACCCTCCCCTGCAAGGCCGTGCCTTGCGGCAGCGCCTCAGACCAGCGGGTAATCCGTTGCGACAACGGCGGCGCGCGCAAACCGAACAACTCGTCAAGCTCGGCATTGACCCGAGACAACAAGTCTTCGTCGCTCAGGCGCAGCAAGTCGGGACGACGCCGCCCGCCGATGAAACAGGTCAAGAGCCGTTTATCGTCTTGGCAGACATGCGGATAGTTGGCGCTGACCGAGAGATAACCCAGCGTCAAGGTGTCCTCGCCATGCGGATGCAGCGCGCCGCCTCCGGGCAAGGGGCTGGCCAAGGCATCGGCATCCAGCAAGGTAGACACCACCGCCAGCGGCGCATAGGGAATGCGCCGACAGGCATCGGCCAATGCCGGCGCCAGCGGGTGCAGCAGCATGGCGGCCTGGGTGGCCGGCAAAGCCAGCACCACCTGTTCCGCATAAGTCCAGCCGGAATGGGTGCGCAGGCGCCAGCCGGCGCCCTCCCGCCTGAGCGCGGTTACCGCGGTATTCAGACGGACATCGAGATCCCGCGCCAACTGGCGCGGCAATTGCTGCAAGCCGCCGCGCAGGGTGCAGCTGCGGCGGCGGCCCAACCGGCGGTTCATCCGCATCAAGCCGCCCAAGAAGGGCCCGCGGCATTGCGCCGCCTCGGCCAGATCGGGCAGGGTTTCCTCCAGCCTTAGCTCGCGCGGATCGCCGGCGAAAATGCCGCCCACCATGGGTTCCATCACTCGCGACAGCATTTCGCGGCCAAAGCGCGAATCGCAGAAGGTGGCGACGCTATCCAGGCCGGCCGTCTCCTCGCCGGACCTGAGCATGCCGGCTACGACCTGCCATTTGGCGCGCCAGCTCAGCAAATCGCCGCCCAGCAGCTGCAAGGGGCCGGCGGGCAGCCGCCGATAGCGGCCATTGAGCAGGATGTAGCGCTGCCGGCCGTCGCTATGCGGCCACACCGGCTCCAGCCCCAGCGACGGCAGCCATTGCAACAGCTCCTCATCCGCCAGCAGGGTATGCGGCCCCGCTTCGCATAGCGCCTCTCCCTGCTCCGTCCTGACCTTGCCACCGACGCTATCGGCGGCCTCGAACACGCTTACCGCCGCCCCCTGGCGCTGCAGCCACCAGGCACACGACAAGCCGGACACTCCGGCGCCTATCACCGCAATCATCAGCCTCTCCTTGAACAGGATATTTATTAGCTTCTGATTATCCAGCTAGCGGTCCGGCGCTCGTTGATGGCGGTCAAGCCGAGGGCTTTGCCATGAGCCTGCGCGCCCAATCCTTGTGCGCAGGAAAACAAAAAGGCCGCCCGGCAATCGGGCGGCCTTCCGGTATGGACAGGCGGGGATTTACTGCCAGTCCAGAATCACCTTGCCGCTCTGGCCGGACAGCATGGCGGCGAAGCCCTGCTCGAACTCGTCAACCTTGAAGTGGTGGGTGATGATGGGGCGGATGTCCAGGCCGGACTGAATCAGCGCCACCATCTTGTACCAGGTTTCAAACATCTCGCGGCCGTAAATGCCCTTGATCTCCAGGCCCTTGAAGATCACCTGGTTCCAGTCGATGGCGGTGTTGGACGGCGGGATGCCCAGCAGCGCCACCTTGCCGCCGTGGTTCATCGTCTCCAGCATCTGGCGGAAGGCCTGCGGATTGCCGGACATTTCCAGGCCCACGTCAAAGCCCTCGGTCATGTGCAGTTCCTGCATCACCGCCTTCAGATCCTGCTTGGCGACGTTGACGGCGCGAGTGGCGCCCATCTTCTTGGCCAGCTCCAGGCGGTAATCATTGACGTCGGTGATCACGACATGGCGCGCGCCGACATGCTTGGCGATGGCCACCGCCATGATGCCGATCGGGCCGGCGCCGGTGATCAGCACATCCTCGCCCACCAGGTTGAAGCTCAACGCGGTGTGCACGGCGTTGCCGAACGGGTCGAAGATAGACGCCAGGTCGTCGGAAATATCGTCCGGAATCGGGAAGGCGTTGAAGGCCGGAATCACCAGGTATTCGGCGAACGCGCCTTCGCGGTTGACGCCGACGCCGGTGGTGTTGCGGCACAAATGGCGGCGGCCGGCGCGGCAATTGCGGCAGTAGCCGCAGGTGATATGGCCTTCGCCGGAGACGCGCTGGCCGATCTTGAAGCCCTGCACTTCCGACCCCATGCCAGCGACGACGCCGACGTACTCATGGCCAACGTGCATCGGCACCGGGATGGTCTTTTGCGACCACTCGTCCCAGTTCCAGATATGGATGTCGGTGCCGCAGATCGCGGTCTTGGTGATCTTGATCAAGAGATCGTTGTGACCGACTTCCGGCATCGGAACATCGGTCATGGTCAGGCCGGGAGCGGCCTGCAGTTTGGCTAGTGCTTTCATGGAAACCTCTATGCAGCGAGAACCACAAGCCATCTTTGCCACGAAACCCACGAAACGACACGAACAAACGAGGCGACCGATCCATTACAGGAAATCCGCCCTTGATTTGCATTTCGTGTCATTTCGTGTTTTTCGTGGCACAAACTCGTTGTTCTTTCAGCTCAATAATTTAAATCACGCCCAGTTCGCGGCCTACCTTGGTAAACGCGGCCACCGCTTTCAGCACTTGCTCTTCGCTGTGCGCGGCGGACATCTGGGTGCGAATCCGCGCCTTGCCCTTGGGCACCACCGGATAGGAGAAGCCGATCACGTACACGCCTTCGGCCAGTAGCTTGGCGGCCATTTCGCCAGCCAGGCGGGCATCGCCCAGCATCACCGGGATGATGGGGTGCTGGCCCGGCACCAGCATGAAGCCGGCGGCGGACATTTCCTTGCGGAACAATTCGGCGTTGCGGCGCACCTTGGCCCGCAGCTCGGCGCCTTCGCCGCTCTTCAGGATGTTCAGCACTTCCACGCTGGCGGCGGCGATGGCCGGGGCCAGCGTGTTGGAGAACAGATACGGACGCGAACGTTGGCGCAGCAGGTCGACGATGGGTTGGCGCGCGGCCACGTAACCGCCGGACGCGCCGCCCAGCGCCTTGCCCAGCGTGCCGGTATAGATGTCCACGCGCTCGGCCACGCCGCACAGCTCAGGCGTGCCGGCGCCGGTTTCGCCGATGAAGCCGACGGCATGGGAGTCGTCCACCATCACGATGGCGCTGTGGCGGTCGGCCACTTCGCACAGGCCCTTCAGGTTGGCGATGATGCCGTCCATCGAGAACACGCCGTCGGTGACGATCAGCTTGAAGCGCGCGCCGGCCTCTTCGGCGGCGATCAATTGCGCCTCCAGATCGGCCATGTCGTTGTTCTTGTAGCGGAAACGCTTGGCCTTGGACAGACGCACGCCGTCAATGATGGAGGCGTGGTTCAGCTCGTCGGAGATCACCGCATCCTCTTCGCTCAGCAGCGTTTCGAACACGCCGCCATTGGCGTCGAAACAGCTGGAGTAAAGAATGGTGTCGTCAGTGCCCAGGAATTCGGAAATGGATTTTTCCAGCTGCTTGTGGATGGTTTGCGTGCCGCAGATGAAACGCACCGAGGCGCAGCCGTAGCCGTAATGGTCCATGCCGGTCTTGGCGGCCAGCACCAGGCGCTTGTCGTCGGCCAGGCCCAGGTAGTTGTTGGCGCAGAAGTTCAGCACCTGCTCGCCGCCGGCCAGCGCGATGTCGGAACTTTGCGGCGTAGCGATCACGCGTTCCGGTTTTTCGTAACCATCGGCCCGGATTTGGGCCAGCGTGGCCTGCAGATGGGCCAGGTAAGTGTGATTCATGACAATCCTTTGCATAGGCCGGAGGCGGGAATCGAACCCGCGTCCGAAGGCACCGCGCCCCGCCCGCGGCGGCGCGCCACGAAAACTGTAGCCATTCTAGCCCAGCGCACTCATCGCCAGCAGTGACAGTTATCATTGTTTTGGCGGGACTCTGTCACCTTCCCGCAACTTTTCCGCTTCGCCAGCCGGCGCATCTTCTTCATCATCCCAAGCCAGCGGCGCCACGCCGGGCGGCAGCTGGATCGGCGGTTCGCGCTTGGCCAGCCTGGCCAGCACGCCGACCACGGTAATGGCCGGCGCGGCGATGATCGCCACCCAAAACCAAGTGGAATGCAGCACGTCCATGATGTCTTCCCTCAAAAACAAACGCCCCCGACCCCATTCCGGGCAGGGGGCGCGGCTTACCTTTTCATTTTAGCGCTGGCGCAGCAGGCGCGCGGCATCCATCGCAAAATAGGTCAGAATGCCATCGGCGCCGGCGCGCTTGAACGCCAGCAGGCTTTCCATCATGCACTTTTCCTCGTTCAGCCAGCCATTCTGGAACGCCGCCTTCAGCATGGCGTATTCGCCTGACACCTGGTAGGCGAAGGTGGGCACGCGGAAGGTGTCCTTGACGCGGCGAATCACGTCCAGATACGGCATGCCCGGCTTGATCATCACCATGTCGGCGCCCTCTTCCAGATCCTGCGCCACTTCCTGGATGGCTTCCTCGATATTGGCCGGATCCATCTGGTAGCTGTTCTTGTCGGCCTTGCCCAGATTGGCCGACGAGCCCAGCGCATCGCGGAACGGGCCGTAGAAGCCGGACGAATACTTGGCGGAATAGGCCAGTATCTTGGTGTGGATATAGCCTTCTTCCTCGAAAGCCTCGCGGATGGCGCCGATGCGGCCGTCCATCATATCAGACGGGCCGAACACATCGACGCCGGCCTCGGCATGGCACAGGCCCTGCTTGATCAGGATTTCCGTCGTCTCATCGTTCAGCACATAGCCGTTGGCGTCGATCACGCCGTCCTGGCCGTGAATGGTGTACGGGTCCAACGCGCCATCGGTCATCACGCCCAGCTCCGGAAAGCGCTTCTTCAACTCGCGCACCACGCGCGGCACCAGGCCTTCCGGGTTATAGGCCTCGCTGCCCTCATTGTCCTTGGAGCCGGTGATCACAGGGAACAAGGACAACATCGGAATGCCCAGTTCCAGCGCCTCTTCCGCCACAAACAACAGCTTGTCCAGCGTCAGCCGCGGCGCCCCCGGCATAGACGGCACGTCCACCACCTGGTTGCTGCCTTCCATCACGAACACCGGGTAGATCAGATCGTTGGCGGTCAGCACGTTCTCTCGCATCAGGCGGCGGCTGAATTCATCCTTGCGCATGCGGCGCATGCGGGTGGCGGGAAAATAACGATTAGCAAAAATCATGTCGACAATACCCCCAAAAAGACAACGGCAATTGTACGCCCATTCCCCACTCGCAGACAGCATGGCCAAGACATGAGCCGACTTGGCGCAATAGTTGAGTTTTACTCATTGCTCTATTCTGCAAGCTCACGACAATGCATGAACTTGAAAGCCTGCGATCAGGGTATTGGAAAAAATGTCACAGCTGTTTTCAATAAAAATTGAAATGAATTTTCATTCAAAACTCATAAATATGATAAACGGCTATAGCAAAAGGAAAATACTATAAATAAGCCAATGATTTACATAACATTGCAAAATGCATCAAAATAAGTATTTAAAATTTCAATCGCATAATTTATACAAGATCACCTACTGTTAATTTGTATTTCTTGACAACAATTTAGACACAGATAAAACTGAGCCTCCCAACGACGGCGGAATAAAAAACCACATCGCCGACCAGCAGCCGACACGGCTGATGACAACAAAGGGCTTTAGAGAAACATGAAGAAAACTATTATCGTTGCGGCCATTGCCGCGGCCATCCCTGCACTCGCGCAAGCTGACGTCAACCTGTACGGATCGCTGCGCGCCGGCGTGTCCATCACCAAGAACAGCGCCAACAACTACAACTCCACCTTCGGCGTGGATGACTTTGGCAGCCGCATGGGCTTCAAGGGCAGCGAAGACCTGGGCAACGGCCTGAAAACCATCTGGCAGGTGGAAACCGGTTTCGCCATGGACGGCGTGGCTGGCAGCGGTTCCGCCTCCGGCACCTTCGCCAACCGCCAGAGCTATGTCGGCATCGATGGCGCTTACGGCAAGCTGCGCGTTGGCCATCTGGACGACGTGCTGGCCGACACCGAAGCCACCGACAACCTATACGGCCCGCGCCGCGACGGCATGGGCACCAACTTCCCGCTGTACGAGGCCACCGATCTGTTCTCCTACGGCGACGCCCGCTTCAAGAACAGCGTGCGCTACGACTCCCCGACCTGGAACGGCTTCAACCTCACGCTGCAATACGGCGCGGGCGAGAGCCAGGCTGCCGGCCAAATGAAGCAAGGCGATGGCTATGGTCTGCGCCTTGCCTATCAAAATTCGGGCTTTTTCGGCGCCATCGCCAACGCTACCAAACTGAACACCAAGGGCGGCAGCAACAGCGCCACCAATCGTCTGGAAGGCGGCTACAGCGCCAACAACCTGTACCTGGCCGCCAGCTACCAGTGGCTGACCACTTATGGCGACGCCTACGCCAAGAATGATGATGGCTCTTACAAACTGCCCGGCATAGCCAACCTCCCGACCATCGCTCATACCGGCGGCAACAAGGTGGAAAACACCACCTGGGCCCTGAACGCCGCCTACGCCATCGGCAACTTCAAGCCGTCCATCGTGTACTCCAAGCGCGGCGACGCCAAGATCGACGGCACGCGCTACAGCCTGGGCGCCAGCCAGTGGGCCGCCGCTGTTGACTACACCATGAGCAAGAACACGCTGCTGCAAGTGGGTTATGGCGAGCGCAAAGACAACAAGGACGCGCAAACCATCAACAAATTCTCCCAGGAAAAGTCCACCCTGGCCTGGGCCATGATGAAGCACAACTTCTAAGCGAAGCCATCCCGGTTTTCGAATGTGCAGACAGCCACCTTAGGGTGGCTGTTTTGCTTTATGAACCATCAATAAAAAAGCCAGCCCTTGCGGGCTGGCTTTGGCTTGAACGACGCGGCGCTTATTCGAAGAAATCGCGCAGCTTGTCCATGAAGGATTTGGAACGCGGATTGTGGGTGGCCACATCGCCCTGGCTGATCGCCTCGAACTCGCGCAGCAACTCCTTCTGACGCTCGGTCAGCTTGACCGGCGTCTCCACGATCACATGGCAATGCAGATCGCCGTACTCGGTGCCGCGCACGGCTTTCACGCCCTTGCCGCGCAGGCGGTAGACTCGGCCGCTCTGGGTTTCCGCGGCGATCTTGACCTTGGCCATGCCGTCCAGCGTCGGAATTTCCACTTCGCCGCCCAGCGCCGCGGTGGAGAAGGAGATCGGCATTTCGCAGTGCAGATCCATGCCGTCGCGCTGGAATACCGCGTGCTGCTTGATGTGGGTCACCACATACAGATCGCCAGCCGGGCCGCCATTCTGGCCCGGTTCACCTTCGCCGCCCAGGCGGATGCGGTCGCCCTCGTCCACCCCGGCCGGAATCTTCACGTTCAGCGTCTTGGTGGTCTTCTTCTGGCCGGCGCCGTGGCAGCTGGTGCACGGATCGGTGATCTGCTTGCCGCTGCCGTGGCAGGTCGGGCAGGTCTGCTGGATGGAGAAGAAGCCCTGACTCATCCGCACCTGGCCATGGCCGCCGCAGGTGGAGCAGGTCTTGGGCTGCGTGCCCGGCTTGGCGCCGGTGCCGTTGCAGGTGGTGCAGGATTCATGCGACGGGATGCGGATCTGCTTCTCGCAGCCGCGCGCCGCTTCTTCCAGCGTGATCTCCATGTTGTAGCGCAGGTCCGCGCCGCGATAGACGTTGGAACGCCCGCCGCCGCGCTGGCCGCCGCCGAAGATGTCGCTGAAGATGTCGGCAAAATCGCCGAAGCCGCCAAAACCGCCGCCTCCGCCGCCCATGCCGGCTTGCGGATCCACGCCGGCGTGGCCGAACTGGTCATAGGCGCCGCGTTTCTGGCTATCGGACAGGATCTCATAGGCCTCTTTGACCTCCTTGAACTTGTCCTCGGCTTCCTTGCTGTCCGGATTGCGGTCCGGATGGTACTTCATCGCCAGCTTGCGATATGCCTTCTTGATGTCGTCTTCCGACGCATCGCGGTTGACCCCCAGCACATCGTAATAATCTTTTTTCGACATTGTCTTTCACTCTCTGGTCGGCCCGGCCATGTTCGGCCAAACCCTGTCGTCTCGATACGGCAAAGGCACAGAGGCCGGTGGAGATGCCTCCCCCATTCCCTGTGCCTCGATCAGCGTGATTCGACGATTACTTCTTGTCTTTCACTTCCTCGAACTCGGCGTCCACCACATTGCCGTCGTCCTTCTTGTCGGCTTCCGCCTGCTGCGCACCGCCTTGGGCGCCGGCTTCCGCCTGAGCCTGGGCGTACATGATCTCGCCCAGCTTCTGGCTGGCCTTGGCCAGTTCTTCGGACTTGGCTTCGATGGCGTCCTTGTCGTCGCCCTTCACCACTTCCTCGGCTTCCTTCAGCGCGGACTCGATCTTGGCCTTTTCATCGGCGCCGATCTTGTCGCCATGCTCGGACAGCGACTTCTTGATGCTGTGGATCAGGCCTTCGGCGTGGTTGCGCGCGGTCACCAGCTCGTGCAGCTTCTTGTCTTCCTCGGCGTTGGCCTCAGCATCCTTCACCATGCGCTGGATTTCCTCTTCGGACAGGCCGGAGGATGCCTGGATGGTGATGTTGGCCTGCTTGCCGGTGGCCTTGTCCTTGGCCGACACGTGCAGAATGCCGTTGGCGTCGATGTTGAATTCCACCTCGATCTGCGGAATGCCGCGCGGCGCCGGCGGAATGTCGCCCAGATTGAACTGGCCCAGCGACTTGTTGGCGGCAGCCTTCTCGCGCTCGCCCTGCAGCACGTGGATGGTCACCGCGGTCTGGTTGTCGTCGGCGGTGGAGAACACTTGCGACGCCTTGGTCGGAATCGTGGTGTTCTTCTGGATCAGCTTGGTCATGATGCCGCCCAGGGTTTCAATGCCCAGGGACAGCGGAGTCACGTCCAGCAGCAGCACGTCCTTGCGCTCGCCGGACAGAACGGAGCCCTGGATCGCTGCGCCGACGGCCACGGCTTCGTCCGGGTTCACGTCCTTGCGCGGTTCCTTGCCGAAGAATTCCTTAACCGCGTCCTGCACCTTGGGCATGCGGGTCTGGCCGCCGACCAGGATCACGTCGGTGATGTCGGACAGCGACACGCCGGCGTCCTTCAGGGCCACGCGGCACGGTTCGATCGAGCGGGTGATCAGGTCGTCCACCAGGCTTTCGAACTTGGCGCGGGTGATCTTCATTGCCAGGTGCTTCGGACCGGTGGCGTCCATGGTGATGTACGGCAGGTTCACTTCGGTCTGGGTGGCCGAGGACAGCTCGATCTTGGCCTTTTCCGCCGCTTCCTTCAGGCGTTGCAGCGCCATCACGTCCTGCTTCAGGTCGACGCCTTGCTCCTTCTTGAACTCGGTCACGATGTAGTCGATCAAGCGCTGGTCGAAGTCTTCGCCGCCCAGGAAGGTGTCGCCGTTAGTGGACAGCACTTCGAACTGGTGCTCGCCGTCTACGTCGGCGATTTCAATGATGGAGATGTCGAAGGTGCCGCCGCCCAGGTCGTACACGGCAATCTTGCGGTCGCCTTCCTGCTTGGCCAGGCCGAAGGCCAGCGCGGCCGCGGTCGGCTCGTTGATGATGCGCTTCACTTCCAGGCCGGCGATGCGGCCGGCGTCCTTGGTGGCCTGGCGCTGGCTGTCGTTGAAGTAGGCCGGCACGGTGATCACGGCTTCGGTCACTTCTTCGCCCAGGTAGTCTTCAGCGGCCTTCTTCATCTTGCGCAGCACTTCGGCGGAGATTTGCGGCGGCGCCAGTTCCTGGTCGCGCACCTTGACCCAGGCGTCGCCGTTCTTGGCCTTCATGATTTCGAAAGGCATCAGGTCGATGTCTTTCTGCACTTCCTTGTCTTCGAAGCGACGGCCGATCAGACGCTTGGCGGCGTAGATGGTGTTCTTCGGATTGGTGACCGCCTGGCGCTTGGCCGGCGCGCCCACCAGGATCTCGCCGTCTTCCACGTAAGCGATGATGGACGGGGTGGTGCGGTTGCCTTCGGCGTTCTCGATCACCTTCGGGTTGCCGCCCTCGATCACTGCTACGCAGGAGTTGGTGGTGCCCAGGTCGATACCAATGATTTTACCCATGATTCAATTCCTTTCTTCGATCCGTTTCGGCTTCGGCTGCGTCACTCGCGATAGCCGGAACCTGTTGTCTCAATAAATATTGGCTATGCCGATCTTTTCAAGAGGCCGGCATGCGCCTTTTTTTATGCTTTGGCCTTGGCCACCACCACCATGGCCGGACGCAGCACGCGGTCAGCCAGCAGATAGCCCTTCTGCATCACGCGCAGCACGGTGTTCGGCTCGGCGTCGGACTCTTCCGCGCTCATGGCCTGATGCTGGTGCGGGTCCAGCTTGTCGCCCACCTTGGGCGCGATGTCCTTGATCTGGGCCTTGTCGAAGGCCGACACCAGCTGCTTCAGCGTCATGTCCACGCCCATCTTCAAGGTGTCGATCTGGCCGCTCTGGTCCAGCAGCGCCATTTCCAGATAATCCTTGACCGTCACCAGCTCGGCGGCAAACTTGCTGATTGCATATTTATGCGCGGCAGCCACCTCGTCCTGCGCGCGGCGGCGCTGGTTTTCCAGCTCGGCGCGGGCGCGCAGCAGGCTGTCGTTCAGTTCTGCGATTTCCGCCTCCAGCCCGGCAATGTGCTGCTCGGGTGTCTGCTCCAGCTCGGTATGCGCCTCATGCGCAGCATCGGTCACTTCGTTTTCTACGGCTTCTGCCGCCGGATTCTGATTTTCTTGCATGACGTTTCCTTGGAATTGCACCGGCTAAATTGATGTCCAGACCCAAGGTAGGGCCTTTTGCAGCGATTTCAAGCCCTAGTCGACGCATCTGATCGCGAAGATGGAAAACGAAGATACGCAAATTTCAACTGCCGATTTTTCGCATTGGCAACATTTCTGACCTATGAAGATTCGTTTTTGTGAATGGCTTGTTAGCTTATGAAAACACAAGAATTTTATCTGTGCTGCACCGCACACAAGTGATTTTTTTTGTGCTTATAATGGCCCCACACCAAGGAAGAAACCGTTGCGGACGGCGCAAAATCGCCACCGCGCGCGGACCAGAAAATCATGCCGATCCGGCCTGGTTTGACAAAAATCCGGAACACCGGATGCGCTTAAACGCTATTTGAGGATGCCGGGTCCGCCCGGCGAGCAGAGAAACGTATCGAGAAGGGTTCTAACATGACGACTCGCGAACAACGCATTGCAGCCATCCAAAAAGACTGGGACGAAAACCCGCGCTGGAAGGGCATCAAGCGTGGTTATACCGCCGCCGACGTCGAGCGCCTGCGCGGCTCGCTGCAAGTGGAACACACGCTGGCCCGCCACGGCGCGGAAAAGCTGTGGAAACTGGTCAACACCGAGCCCTACATCAACTGTCTGGGCGCGCTGACCGGCGGCCAGGCGATGCAGCAGGTGAAGGCCGGCGTCAAAGCCATCTATCTGTCCGGCTGGCAAGTGGCCGCCGACAACAACGAATACTCGGCCATGTATCCGGACCAGTCGCTGTATCCGGTGGACTCCGTGCCCAAGGTGGTGGAACGCATCAACAATGCCTTCACCCGCGCCGACGAAATCCAACATGCCAAGGGCCTGGAAAAAGGCGACAAGGGCTATGTCGACTACTTCGCCCCCATTGTCGCCGATGCGGAAGCCGGTTTCGGCGGCGTGCTGAACGCCTATGAGCTGATGAAGTCCATGATCCGCGCCGGCGCCGCCGGCGTGCACTTCGAGGACCAATTGGCCTCGGTGAAGAAATGCGGCCACATGGGCGGCAAGGTGCTGGTGCCGACGCAGGAAGCCATCCAGAAGCTGATCGCCGCCCGCCTGGCGGCCGACGTCTACGGCGTGCCCACCCTGGTGATCGCCCGCACCGACGCCGAAGCGGCCGACCTCTTGACCAGCGACGTCGATCCCAACGACGAGCCGTTCCTGACCGGCGAGCGCACCGCCGAAGGCTTCTACAAGACCAAGAAGGGTCTGGAGCAAGCCATCAGCCGCGCGGTGGCCTATGCCGACTACGCCGACTTGGTGTGGTGCGAGACCGGCACGCCGGACCTGGAGTTCGCCCGCAAGTTTGCAGAAGCCGTCCATGCCAAGCATCCGGGCAAACTGCTGGCCTACAACTGCTCGCCGTCCTTCAACTGGAGAAAGAACCTGGACGACGCCACCATCGCCAAATTCCAGCGCGAGCTGGGCGCGATGGGCTACAAGTACCAGTTCATCACCCTGGCCGGCATCCACAGCATGTGGTTCAACATGTACGATCTGGCGCAGGACTACGTCGCCCGCGGCATGTCGGCCTATGTGGAAAAAGTGCAGGAGCCGGAGTTCGCCGCGCGCGACCGCGGCTACACCTTCGTGTCTCACCAGCAGGAAGTGGGCACTGGCTACTTCGACGACGTGACCACCGTGATCCAGGGCGGCGCCTCCAGCGTCACCGCGCTGACCGGTTCCACCGAAGAAGAGCAGTTCCACTAAGCCGCCACAAGCGGCAAGCGAACGCCCGCATACCCCGCGGGCAGCGCCGCCCCGCCACCCGGCCGGGCGGCATTTTCACGCCATCCCCCGGGAGCATTTTATGGATTTCGCCACTACCGATCTTTGCGACGCATTCGACGCGGAAATCCGCGTGCTGGACCCGATTTTCCAATCCTATGGCGGCCATGCCCGCTTTCACGGCCGGATCGTCACGCTGAAGCTGTTCGAGGACAACAGCCTGGTGCGCGCCACGCTGGGCGAAGATGGGCGCGGCAAAGTGCTGGTGGTCGATGGCGGCGGCTCTCGCCGCTGCGCGCTGCTGGGAGACCAGCTAGGGGAGCTGGCGGTGAAAAATGGCTGGGCCGGACTGGTGATAGACGGCTGCGTCCGCGACAGCGCGGCGCTGGGCAAGCTGCCGCTGGGGGTGAAGGCGCTGGCGACGCACCCGCGCAAATCGGTGAAGCTGGAAAGCGGTCAGAAGGATCTACCGATACGCGTGGCAGGCTGCGAACTACATCCAGGCGAGTGGCTGTACGCCGACGAGGACGGCGTGATCGTCAGCCCGCGGGAACTGACTACTGGCTAGCCGCCGCTGCGCTGATGCACCGGCAAGGAGCTTTGCGCGCTGGCGGTGCCCCACTCCACCCGCTGCTCCCACCAGGTATGATGCTCCGGCACCAGGGCCTCCGGGCTGTCCAGCGACGCGGCCGTGACGTCGATCTCTTCCGGATCGGACTCGTGAAAATAAGTCAGCGTGGAGCCGCAGTGCGGGCAGAAGCCCCGCGACACCGCCGCGGAGGAATGGTATTGTACCGGTTTTTCGCCGCGCCACTCCAGTTCGTGCACCCGCACCGTGAACCAGGTGACAAAGGCGGCGCCGCTGGCGCGGCGGCAGCTGCGGCAATGGCAATGCGTCACATGGTAGGGCATGCCGCGTAATCGGTATCTGACCGCACCGCACAAACAGCCTCCGGTCAATCCCACCACCATGTCGCCTCCCTCTTCCCGCGCTCATCCGTTTCGATTGCGCCGGCCAGCGGCCGGCCTAGAGCCTATCGGCTTCTCCTGCCGGCGCCGGCGGAAAAGGATCGATAAGAGAACCTTACGCTTTCACTATGCCGCAGCCATGCTGCAAGTGCAAAAAAATTGCGCCGCCCAACTGCCGGGACGGCGCATTGCAGCCTAGACGCGTCACATTTTCGTCAAAAAACCTCAGACTCAAAGTCATGAATGGCATGCGCGGCCAGGTTGAACATCTCCGAAGCCTTGATTTCGTCGCGCGGCAAACCCAGATCGCCAGCCTGATAGGCCATGGCCAGGGTTTGCAGCGCGGCGGGCATTTCCAGCTTTGCGGAGCGCTCGTACCAGTCTAGCGCCCGCTTGGCGTCGGCCTGGACACCTATCCCCTCCTGATAGGCGATGCCGAGCTGGAACATCGCCTCGGCGCTGCCGTGGGCGGCGGCCTGCTCGAACCATTGCTTCGCCGCCATCACGTCGCCCGCATCCTTGGCGCGCAGCCCCAGGACGCAGGCGGCGTCCGCCTGCTGCCTTTCCGCCGCGACGTGCAGCCAATGATTGGACAGGGCGCGGCTAGGCTTCACGCCCAAGCCTTTGGCGTACAGTTTAGCCAGCCGGAACGCCGCCAAGCCATCGCCCCACTCCGCGGCGCGCTGAAACCACGGCGCGGCCCGAGACCAGGCTTGCGGCGTGCCGCTCGCGGCATACGCCTCGGCCAGACTGCGCGCCGCAGCCGGGTCATGCTGGCGTGCCCAATCGTTGAGCCGGGTCCAGGCGGCGCCGTCGCTGGCGTATATCGCCTGCTGCTTGGCGGCATCCAGCTCCGCCTGGCCAGGGCGTCCGGCGCACCCGCACAGCGCCAGGCAGAACCCCGCCAGCGCGATCCATATGATTTTCTGCATATGCGTGACGGGGACGGCGCAAGCCGCCCCCTCTCCCTGCCTTACTTGCTCAGGTCCAGCAGATAATCGCCGGTGCCGTCGCCGTTGTCGCTGCCGCCGCTCAAGCCTTTCAGACCGGCCAGTTGCGCCAGCGGCAGTTGGCCCGCGATGCTCTTGAAACGCACCGGCGCCGCCGTGCTGACCTTGACGAAGCTCCACGGCTGGGTCGAGCCATACTGGGCGCGCGTCAGATTGCCATTGGCCTTGATGTAGGCGATCAACACATCGCGGTTGGCATCCGGCGCCTGGATGATGGTCTTGGTGCCGTCAATGCCGGGGAAATTGCCGCCGCCGCTGGCGCGGTAGTTGTTGGTGGCCACCACGAACTGCTGGGCAGGATCGACCGGCGCGCCGTTATAACTCAGCCCGACGATGCGGCTGCCCACCGGCTTAGTGACGTCGATCTGATACTGCACGCCGCACATGACGTCAAAATTGAATACCTGGTAGTTGGGGTTGATCAGGTCCTGCGTGGCAGCCGCCGTCGGATCGATGGTGTTGAACATCTGCGCCGATCGCTCCAGCCAGTTCTTCAGGTCTGCGCCCGTCACTTTCACCGCCTGCACCGTGTTCGGATACAGATACAGATCGGCCGCGTTATTGATGGCGATCGATCCCTGCTTCACATCGGTAAAGTCGCTGGAGCCATTGCGTCCGGCCTTGAACGGCGCCGACACCGACAACACCGGCAGCGAGGCGTATTGCGGCAGGTTGGTCTTGATGTACTTGGTCACATAATCCTGCTGCGCCATGTTGACGACTTGAATCGCGCTGACATCCCCCAGCAGGGCGAAGTAGGTATTCATTTCGAAATCGGTGCTGCCGACCGGCGTCTTGACGTAGTTGATGGTGCCTTGATGCTCGGCGGCGACCAGTTGTCCCACATTCGGATCGGCCGGCACATATGTTCCATCGGCATTCTTGATCGAACGGGTTTCCACCGCGCTCTTGTCGTTTTGCACCACCCATTTGCCGCCGGTGAACTTCAGCGTCAGGTGGATCAAGCCCAGACGATTGCCCCAGTTGCCGCCCATCACGGTGGGCACGCCGTTGACCAGACCCTTGGTATTGTCCACGCCCTGCATATTGTTGAACTGGGAGCTGGCGGAACCGGGATTGGGGAAGATATCGTGCGAGTGGCCGATCAGCAGCGCGTCGATGCCGGTCTTGGTCAAGTGCCAGCTGCCGTTTTCCATGGTCGGGCTGTAGCTGGACGGGTCTAGGCCGCCGTGCGACAGCGCCACCACCAGATCGGCCCCTTGCTGGCGCATTTGCGGGATGTAGGTATTGGCGGTTTCCAACAAGCCAGCGGTAATGACCTTGCCCTGCAGGTTCTTCTTGTCCCAATCCATGATGGTGGGCGGCGTGAAGCCGATCACGCCGATACTCAACGGCACCTGGATGCTGGAACCATCCGGCGCCGTGCCGGTAAAGGTCCGTTTCAACAACGTATACGGCTGGAAAATCGGCTTGGCGTCGGCCAGATTATTCACATTCGCCAGCACTTGTGGATAAGACGGGGCGCCGCATCCGGCAGGCTTGCCGATATCGGCCATGCGAAAATCGGTATTGGTTACCTGAGACAAAAATGGCAGGCCGTAATTGAATTCATGGTTGCCGATGGTGCCGGCATCATACTTCAGGTAATTCATCACCTTATGCACGGCCAGCGTGTCGGCGCACTTCACTGGATTCACGGCTGCCTGATAATCGCCCAGCGCGGTGCCTTGAATCAGGTCGCCGTCGTCCAGCAGCAGGTTATTTGGATATTGGGCACGTGCCTGTTGAATCAGCGTGGCCGCGCGCTCCAGGCCAAATGAGGGATTCGCGGCCAGCTTGTAATAATCATAGCTGAGCAAATTCTGATGAATATCAGTCGTTTCCAGCAAAGTCACATCGACCTTGCTGCCCTCTGCCGGCTGATTGTTGGGCGTGCTGGAACAGCCAGCCAATGCTGCCAGCGCAATCGCTGACAGCGCAAGATGCTTCATCGTCATCACAGTGCCTTTCTTTATTATGCGGCATAAAGCGCCGTCGGCATTTTATTCTCGTTCAAGCGTTTGAAATATAATACAAAATGAATTTTGCATTACCAAAAGGTTAAATCGTGAAAAATACCAAATCGCACTGTGCGATTGACTGACAATTACTGCCGCTTCCCGTGATCGGCGAAGCTATATCAAAAAAATGCCGCCAATTGGGCGGCATGTATTCGATATAAACGGCTGCGTATTTAAGCCGGCTGCGTCGGCGTCGCGCCTTTAATTTCAGTGAGCTGGTTATTGCCGTCGACAAACACCAGCTTAGGCGAATGGTTTTTCAGCTCGGCGTCTTCGTATAGCGCGAAGGAGGCGATGATCAGCAGATCGCCCGGCGCGGCGCGGCGAGCGGCCGAGCCATTAACCGAGATCACGCCGGAGCCGCGCTCCGCCTTGATCGCGTAGGTGGCGAAACGCTCGCCGTTGGTGACGTTCCAGATCTGCACTTCTTCGTATTCGAGAATGTCCGCCGCTTCCAGCAGGTTCTCATCAATGGCGCAGGAGCCGATGTAATGCAGCTCGGCATGCGTGGTGGTCACCCGATGAAGCTTGGACTTGAGCATATTGCGTTGCATGACAGCTTTCTTTCTTGTTCCGGATTTAACGGAACACTTCGATATTGTCGATCAGACGGGTCTTGCCCAGGCGCGCGGCGGCCAACACCACCAGGCGCTTCTCGCCAGCATGGGCGATTTCCAGCGTGTCGGCCTGGCGCACTTCCACATAATCCACTACCCAGCCGGCGGCGCTCAGATCGTCGCGGGCAGTCTTTTCCAGCGCGGCGTAGTCATGGCTGCCGGCCAGCAGTCCGTCGCGGATGGCGCACAGATTGCGATACAGACGCGGCGCTTCGGCGCGCTCGTCGGCGGACAGATAGCCGTTGCGCGAGGACAAGGCCAGGCCGTCGTCGGCGCGGCCGGTATCGACCGGCACGATGGCGATCGGCGAGTTCAGATCGTCCACCATGGCCTGGATCACATGCAGCTGCTGGTAGTCCTTCTTGCCGAAACAGGCAACGTCCGGCTGCACGATATTGAACAGCTTGGTCACCACCGTGGCCACGCCGCGGAAGTGCCCCGGGCGGAAAGCGCCGCACAGCTCGTTCTGGATATGCGGCGGCTCCACGTTGAAATCCTGCTTGACCCGCGGATACAGTTCGCGCTCGTCCGGGAAGAACAGCGCGTCCACGCCGGCGGCGCGCAGTTTTTCGCAATCGGATTCAAAGGTGCGCGGATACGCGTCGAAGTCTTCGCCCTGGCCGAACTGCAGCCGGTTGACGAAGATGCTGACCACGACTTTGTCGGCTTGCTCGCGCGCGGCCTTGACCAGTTTCAAATGCCCTTCGTGCAGATTGCCCATGGTGGGCACAAACGCCAGCTTGCCGGCCTGTTTGCGCCAGGCGCGCATGTCGGCCACGCTACGGATGATTTCCATCGCTTATTGTCTCCCGGGCTCAGTAGGTATGCTCAGCGGACGGGAAGGTCTTGTCCTTCACCGCCTTGATATAGGCCTGGACAGCGCCCTGGATGCTGCCCGCCTCCTCCATGAAGTTCTTGACGAACTTCGCCTTCTTGCCCGGATACACGCCCAGCATGTCGTGCAGCACCAGCACCTGGCCCGACGTATCCACGCCGGCGCCGATGCCGATGGTCGGCACATTGACGGTTTCGGTGATTTCCTTGGCCAGCGCAGCCGGTACGCACTCCATCACGATCAGGCTGGCGCCGGCCTCGGCCAGCGCCTTGGCGTCGTTGAGGACACGTTGGCCATCATCGCCGCGCCCCTGCACGCGGTAGCCGCCGAAGGCGTTGACGAACTGCGGGGTCAGGCCGATATGCGAGCACACCGGCACGCCGCGCTCCACCAGGAAGCGGGTGGTTTCGGCCATGTAAGCGCCGCCCTCCAGCTTCACCATATGCGCGCCGGCCTGCAGCAGGCGCGCCGCGTGGGCGAAGGCTTGCTGCGGACTTTGCTGATAGGCGCCGAAAGTCATGTCGCCCAGGATCAGCGCGTTCTTGGCGCCGCGCGCCACGCAGCGGATGTGATAGGCCATCTCGTCCTCGCTGACCGGCAGCGTGGAATCGATGCCCTGCATCACCGGGCCCAGCGAGTCGCCAACCAGCAGGATTTCCACGCCGGCCTCGTCCAGCAGGCTGGCGAAGCTGGCGTCGTAGCAGGTCAGCATGGTGATTTTCTGGCCTTCAGCCGCCAGCTTGTGCAAGGTATTGACGGTTATTTTCATTTCTCGACTTCCTCGTGTTCCATCGCGGCGCCGCGCGGGACGAACCCGGTCAGACGCTCTTGTTGAAATAACTGCGCTGGCCGCGCATTTCTGCAATGCAGCGGATCAATAACTCGAAGTCCTCGTCGCCGTCCACCAGATTCAAATGATCGGTGTTGACGATCAGCAGCGGCGCGGCCTCGTACTGATGGAAAAATTCGTTATAACCGGCGTGGACGCGCTTGAGGTAGCCCTCGGGGAAGTTCACCTCGTAGTCGATGGCGCGCGCCGCCACGCGCTGCAGCAGCGTCTCCTCGGACGCCTGCAGATAAATCACCAGATCCGGCACCGGATATTCCGGCAGCGCCAGCCTGGCCAGGCGGCGATATAGCGCCAGCTCATGCTCGTCCAGGTTCATCCGCGCGAACAGATCATCCTTCTCGAACAGGAAGTCCGATACCAGCGGCGCGGCCATCAGTTCGCCCTGCAACATGTCGCGCGCGATGTCGGCGCGCTGCGTCAGGAAGCTCAATTGGGTGGACAGCGCATGCGCCGGCATATTGCGGTAGAAACGCGGCAGAAACGGATTGGCGGCAGGATCTTCCGCCTTCAGTTGCACGCCCCAGTAGGCGGACAGCCGCTTGGCCAGCGAGGACTTGCCCGAGCCTATCGGCCCCTCCACCACCACATATCGCAGTTGACTCATGTTTTTCCTGTTCTTGAGCGGGTTCAGCCGGCCTCGTCCAGCTTTTCGATGCCATCGCCGCTCAGCGCGGCGGCCAGCTCGGAAACGTCGCCCACGCCGGGCAGAATCTCGCCGGGAGCGATCTCAGCCAAAGGCACCATCACGAAGGCGCGGTCGCGCATGCGCGGATGCGGCAGCGTCAGGGCTTCATCGGCGCAAACCATGCCATGGTAATACAATAGGTCAAGGTCTAGCACCCTGGGCGCATTGCGAAAGCTGCGCTGGCGGCCGAAGCGCTGTTCGATGGCGAACAGCGCCTCCAGCAAATCCGCCGCAGACAGCTGGGTATCCAGCGCCGCCACGGCATTGATGAAATCGGGTTGGTCGGCGTAGCCGACCGGCGCGGTGCGGTACAGAGAAGAGTGGCGCAGCAACGCGCTGCCGGGCAAATGGCCAAGGGCCGCAAGCGCGGCCCTCACCTGCTGGTCCGGCTGCTCCAGGTTGCTGCCCAGAGCGACATAGGCCAGCGTCACTCAGGGCTCCCCTCGCTGGCGCCCTCGCTGCGCCGGCGGCTGCCGCTGCGGCGACGGCGGCGCTTCTTGGCCGGCTCGTCGCCGCCGCCGCTTTCCCTGGCCTCGGCGATCAGCCGTTCGCACTCTGCGCCGTCCGCGCGCTGGAAGCGCTCCCACCACTCCACCAGCGCGTGCGGCACTTCGCCGGCCTCGCTGCGCAGGGCCAGGAAGTCATAGGCGGCGCGGAAGCGCGGCTGTTCCAGGAAGCGATAAGGCCGGCTGCCGGTGCGGCTGTCGAAACGCGCCTGCAGCGTCCAGATTTCGCGCATGGTGACGCTGAAACGGCGCGGGATGGCAAAGTCGTTGTCCTGTTCCGCCTCGATGTCGGCGATGGCGGACATCAGCGCCGGCAAGCTCTTCTCGCCTGCGGCCATGCGCTTTTGCCAGCCCTGGTTCACCTGGCGCCACAGCAAGGTAGCGAGCAGGAAGCCGACGGAAATCGGTTTGTCGGCGCGCAGCCGCGCGTCGGTGCTGTCCAGGCTCAGGCGCAGGAAAGGATCGTCGCCGGCCTTGTCGTCCATCACCGCGTCCAGCAGCGGGAACACGCCGCGCGCCAGGCCTTCCTCGCGCAGCTTCTTCAAGCAGGCATAGGCGTGGCCGGACATCAGGAGCTTCAGCAGTTCGTCGAACAGACGAGCCGGCGGCTCCTTCTTCAGCAGATGGGCGTGGGCGCGGATGGGCTTTTTGGTGGCGTCGTCGATCTCGAAGCCGAGCTTGGCGGCCAGACGCACCGCGCGCAGCATGCGCACCGGATCTTCCTGATAGCGGCGCGCCGGCTGGCCTATCATCACCAGTTTCTTGGCGTGCAAGTCCTTGACGCCGTTGTGGTAGTCGATGACGGTTTCGTCGGACGGGTCATAGAACAGCGCGTTGACGGTGAAGTCGCGGCGGTGCGCGTCTTCTTCCTGGCTGCCGAAACTGTTGTCGGCCATGATGCGGCCGGTTTCATTGGTGTCGTCGACGCTGCCGCCGCGGAAGGTGGTCACCTCTATGGTTTCCGGCCCCATCATCACGTGGACGATGCGGAAGCGGCGGCCGATGATGCGGGAGCGGCGGAACAGGTGGTGCACCTGCTCCGGCGTGGCATTGGTCGCCACGTCGAAATCCTTGGGCGACACGCCCAGCATCAGGTCGCGCACCGCGCCGCCCACCACGTAGGCGGCAAAACCGGCCTCTTGCAGGCGGCTGGTCACGCGCAGGGCGGCGGAACTCAACTGGTCGCGGCGAACGCCGTGCTGCGGCAGCGGATACACGCGGAGCTTGCCGCGGCGCTTGGCCATGCCGGCCGGCAATTCCAGAACTTTTCGGATTAGCTTGCGGATCATGTGGAAGATTGTGACTTGGAATACTGGATTCGCAAGAATTAGGATTCAAGGCCGCGATTATAGCCCGAATCTTTACGGAAAATACACATCGCCCCCTCCCCCTCTCGCAACTTGTTCCGGAACCGACTGTCCCGACCGTCTTTTCATTATGGTTCAGCCAGATAGCCGGCCAGGCAAGTTTGCAAGTGCTCGCGCAGCGCCACCACCGCCGGCGACAGCATCAAGCGGTGCGGCGTCACCAGATACAGCGGGGCCGGCTCCGTGAGACAATCCGGCAACAAGGCCTGCAAGGCGCCCGAACGCAAGTCCGCCAGCACGTCCAATCTGGACTTGTAAGCGATGCCGCGCCCCGCCGCCGCCCAGCGCCGCACGATCTCGCCGTCGTCGCTCATCCAACGCCCGCTCACCGCCACCGTCTGCCGCTCGCCGTCGCGCTCGAAACTCCAGCGCTCGTGCACCGCCTCGCCCAGCACCAGGCGCAGACACTGGTGTCCGCGCAAATCCTGCGGCGCATGCGGCGCGCCGTGCCGGGCCAGGTAGTCCGGCGACGCGCACAACACGCGGCGGTTGTCCGGCGCCAGCGGCAGGGCCACCAGGCTGGAGTCATCCGGCACGCCGTAACGCACCGCCACATCCACTGGCTGGCGGTACAGATCCGCCACCCGGTCGCTGACGCGCAGCTGCAGGCTGAGGCCCGGATGCCGCGCCAGAAAATCATCCAGCCACGGCCGCAGCAGATTGCGTCCCAGGTCGGACGGCATGGACAGGGACAGGCTGCCGGCCAGCGCCTGCCTGTCCTGCGCCAATGCCAAGCTGCCGGCCTGCACCGCATCCAGCGCGGCGCGGGCGTGAATCAGGTAACGCTCGCCGGCCAGCGTCAGCCTCAGGCTGCGGGTGGAGCGGGCCAACAGTTGCGCCCCGACTTCCGCCTCCAGCCGTTTCAGCGCGGCGCTGGCCACGGCCGGGCTCAGGTCCAGCTGGCGCGCCGCCGCCGACAAGCTGCCTTGGTCCGCCGCGCGGATGAAGACCTGCAAATCGTCCAATCTGATCATTTTATCAATTTAATTTTGAAACTGATTCCAATAATAGCTGGATTTTCTCTAAATCAAATAGCAATACCATGCAGGCACTGATTCACGCCACAGCCACAAAGGAAATGCCATGAAAGCCATCGCCTATTACCAGAACCTGCCGATCGACCACGCCGAAGCCTTGCTGGATGTCGAACTGCCCGAACCCATCATCGGCGAACACGACCTGCTGGTCGAAGTGAAAGCCATCTCGGTCAACCCGGTGGATGTGAAAGTCCGCGCCAATATGGCGCCGGCAGCCGGCCAGCCCCGCGTGCTGGGCTGGGACGCCGCCGGCGTGGTGCTCGCCGTCGGCAGCCAGGTCAGCCTGTTCCAGCCGGGCGACCGCGTCTGGTACGCCGGCGCCTTGCAGCGCCCCGGCGCCAACAGCGAGCTGCATGCGGTGGACGAGCGCATCGTCGGCAAGATGCCGGATAGCCTGGACTTCGAAACCGCCGCCGCCCTGCCGCTGACCGCCATCACCGCCTGGGAGCTGTTGTTCGACCGCCTGCAAGTGCTGGCCAACAACCAGCCCTCCGGCAAGAAGCTGCTGATCGTCGGCGCCGCCGGCGGCGTCGGCTCCATCCTGGTCCAACTGGCGCGCCAACTGACCGGCCTCACCGTGATCGGCACCGCCTCGCGCCCGGAAACCCAGGCCTGGGTCAAGGAGCTGGGCGCGCACCATGTCATCGACCACCGCCAGCCGCTGAGCCAGGAACTGAAGCGCATCGGCATCGAGCACGTCGATTACGTGGCCAGCCTGAACCAAACCGAGCAGCACTTCGCCGAGATCGTCGAATCGCTGGCGCCGCAGGGCAAGCTCGCGCTGATCGACGATCCCGCCGCGCTGGACGTCCGCGCGCTAAAGGCGAAGAGCCTCTCGCTGCACTGGGAGTTCATGTACACCCGCTCGATGTTCGCCACCGACGACCAAATCGCCCAGCACACGCTGCTTACCGAACTGGCCCGCCTGGTGGACGCCGGCATCGTGAAAAGCACCGTGGCCGAACGCTTCGGTGCCATCAATGCCGCCAACCTGAAACGCGCCCACGCCCTGCTGGAAAGCAACACCGCCAAGGGCAAGATCGTGCTGTCGGGCTTCTGAGCCCGGCCGCCAATCAAGAAGAACGCGAAATGATCGTCGAAATCGTCCGCCTGCGCGTCAAGCCGGGTCAATTGCAAGACTTCGAAACCGCCTGGCGCGCCGCATCCAGCCGTTATCTGCTGGGCAAGCCAGGTTATCAGGGCCACAAGCTGGGCCGCCAGTTGCAGACTGACCGCGATTACCTGCTGGCCGTGGAATGGGACAGCCTGGACGCGCACCGCGCCTTCATGGCTCATGCCGACTTCCAACCGTTTGCCCAGAGCTTCTGGCATCACTTCGACGGCGAGCCGGAACTGATTCACTTCCAGCCCGATTCCGCGCTATGAGCCTGCCGCCCGACCCGCTGATGCAAGCCTTCCTGGCGCGCGCCCGCGCCGCCGGAACGCTGGACATCGAACCGGACTCGCTGGAACGGGCGCGGGCGGCGGCCGAGAGCCTGCGCCGCTGGCAAGCGGCGCCGGAAGCCGTGGACGCGGTCGAGACGCTGGCCATCCCGACTGCCGATGGCGCGACATTGACGGCCAGGCTGTATCGCCCGGCAAACAGCGGCGCAGGCCCGCTGCCGCTGGCGGTATTCGCCCACGGCGGCGGCTGGACGCGCGGCACGCTCGACCTGTACGACGCGCCGGCCCGCGCACTGGCCAATGCCGGCCGCTGCCTGCTATTGGTACCGGCCTACCGGCTGGCGCCGGAGCATCGCTTCCCCACGCCGCTGCTGGACGTCGTCGCAGCCGCAGAATGGGCGACCGCCCATGCCGACGCGCTGGGCGCCGACCCGGCCCGCCTGGCGCTGGCCGGGGACAGCGCCGGCGGCAATCTCGCCGCGGCGGCCTGCCTATGGCTGCGCGACCACGGCGGCCCGGCCATACGCCGCCAATTGCTGATCTACCCGGCCACCGATTGCCGTTTCGACACCGAATCCTACGCGCGCTACGCCGACGGTTATCTGCTGACCCGCGACGCCATGCGCGCTTGCTGGCGCATGTATCTGCCGGACGATGACTCCGCCGCCTCGCCTTACGCCTCGCCGCTGCGCGGCAAGCTGCGCGGATTGCCGGCCGCCGCCATCATCGTGGCCGGATTGGATCCGCTGCGCGACGATGGCTTGAACTACGCCGCCGCGCTCGCCGCTGCCGGCGTGCCTGCCGAAACCATTCTGCTGCCGAACCTGCCTCACGCCAGCCTGCACCTTGACGGCGCGGTGCCCGCCGCACGCGCGGTAATCGATCACGCCGGCCAGGCGCTGCGGCAGGCTCTGACCCTTTCCGACCAGGAACCATCATGACCGTCCACTTAACCCTGATCACGATAGACCTATCCTTCCACGCCGCCAGCGCCGGCGTGGTGGCCGCCGTCTTGCAAAAACACGGCGTCACCGTCAGCGAATGGCGCGTGCCGCATGAGCGCGCCTTCGAGCTGCTGGCCAGCGGCCAGGGCGACCTGCTGTGCAGCGCTTGGCTGCCCGGCAGCCACGGCGCCTACCTGGCGCCCATCGAGCCGCAAGTGGAAAAACTGACCGTGCTGTATACCCCATACGCCCTATGGGGCGTGCCCGACTACGTGCCGCCAGAGGCCGTCGC
This sequence comes from Chromobacterium sp. ASV23, assembly GCF_016428945.1. Lineage (NCBI taxonomy): Bacteria > Pseudomonadati > Pseudomonadota > Betaproteobacteria > Neisseriales > Chromobacteriaceae > Chromobacterium > Chromobacterium sp. ASV23. The sequence goes on along the minus strand of NZ_JAELTR010000011.1, from coordinate 24,354 downwards.
CACGCTGGCGGACCTGCGAAAACCCGAAGTCGCGGCGCGCATGGTCAAGACCATCCAGGGCATCAATCCCGGCGCCGGCATCAGCCGCTTCTCGCTGGAGATCATGGCGCGCTACCAGCTGGAACAGGCCGGCTACGCCTTCCGGCATGGCAGCCTGGACGACTGCGTCGCCGCCTTCGAACAGGCGGTCGCCCGCCGCGACTGGGCAGTGGTGCCGCTGTGGCAGCCGCAATACCTGCATTGGTCCCACCGCATCCGCGAACTGGCCGACCCGGAAGGCTTGCTGCGCGGCCGCGATGAAGCCACGCTGTTGATCCGCAAGGACGCGCTGGCCAGGCTGCCGGAAGCCGCGGCGTCTGAGCTACGCGGCCTGCGGCTGGGCAACCAAGCGCTGACCTACCTGGATCATCTGGTCGCGCGCCAAGGGCTCGATCCTCTCGCGGCGGCCAGCCGGCTGCCGGCCTGACTCCTGCCAGGCTGGCCGCGACAGCGGTATTCACAAAACGACATTTCGATATCCCTACCCTCAACCCAGTAGACATGCGGCGCAAATCCATAGAGCATAGCAACTTCATCCCCTGACCCGCCCCGCGCACCGCTGCAGGGGAAGACATTCAGGAAGCCGACGCCGGGCCCGCCCGGCGGGTCGGCTTTCCGCACATCCAGGAGCATGCCGTGCATTCCAAACCGCATCCAAGCCGCAGCCGCCCGCCGCTGCGGCAAGTCGCCGTCGGGCTGGCCGTGGCGCTGGCCCTGGCAGGCTGCGCCGTCGGGCCGGATTTCAAGACGCCCGTCCTGCCCAAAGCCGCAGACGCGCCGTACACCGAAACGCCATTGCAATCCGAAACCGTCAGCGCGCATGGCGACCGCGTCGGCCCATCCGGCGTCGGCCAGCGGCTGATCAATGGCCAGGACCTGCCGGCCGAGTGGTGGAAGCTGTTCCGCTCCGAACCGCTGGACCAACTGATCCGCGCCGCGCTGGAGCACAACCCGACGCTGGACGCCGCCCAGGCCGCGCTGCGCCAGGCGCAGGAAAACTACAACGCCGCGGCCGGCACCACCTACTATCCGAGCGCCAACCTGCAACTGGGCGGCGGCCGCCAGCGCGCCATCCTCAGCGGATCGACGCCCAACGAATTCAACGTCTACAGCGGCACCATCGGCGTGTCCTACACGCTGGACCTGTTCGGCGGCGAACGCCGCCAGCTGGAAAGCCTGATGGCGGCCGCGGACTACCAACGCTTCCAGACCGAGGCGGCCTACCAGACGCTGATCGGCAACGTGGTCACCACCGCGGTGCAGGAAGCGGCGCTGCGCGGCCAACTGGAAGCCACCCGCGAGCTGCTGAAGGCGCAGGAGACGCAGCTGCGCATTGCCGAGAAACAAGTCGAGCTGGGCGCCCAGCCGCGCGCGGTTGCGCTGACCCAGGGCACGCTGGTGGCGCAGACCCGCGCCCAATTGCCGCCGCTGGAAAAGGCGCTGGCGCAAACCCGCCACCAGCTGGCCGTGCTGGCCGGACGCTTCCCCGGCGAGGGCGGCCTGCCGGAATTCCATCTCGAATCGCTGCAGTTGCCGGACGCATTGCCGGTGTCGTTGCCGTCGGCGCTGGCGCGCCAGCGGCCGGACATCCGCGCCAGCGAAGCCCTGCTGCACCAGGCTTCCGCGCAAGTCGGCGTCGCCACCGCCAACCAGTATCCGCAGATCACGCTGAACGGCAGCTACGGCACCCAGCACACGGTGCTGCCCACGATGGACATCGGCAACACGCTGTGGGGCGTCACCGCCGGCCTGACCCAGCCGCTGTTCAACGGCGGCGCGCTCAGCGCCAAGCGCCGCGCCGCCGAGGCGGCCTACCAGCAGGCCGAGGCGCAATACCGCGCCACGGTCCTGAAGGCCTTCCAGAATGTGGCCGACAGCCTGCGCGCCATCGATGCCGACGCCTTGGCGCTGAGGGCGCAGGCCGACGCCGAAGCCAAGGCGCGCGAATCGCTGGACGTGAACACCCGGCAATACAAGCTGGGCGGCATCAGCTACCTGGCGCTGCTGGATGCGCAACGCAGCTATCAGCAGGCGCGCATCGGCCTGATCCAGGCGCAGGCGGCGCGTTACTCCGACACCGCCGCGCTGTTCCTGGCGCTGGGCGGCGGCTGGTGGAACCACCCGGCGGCCACAGACCAGACAGGCGGCTGAGCAGCAAGACAAGGCTCGCGCCGCGGCGCGGGAACACGGAATCCGAATCGCCATTGAAAGAAGAAGACGAATCATGACCAAGCGAATGTTGATCATGTTGGGCGGCGTAGTGCTGCTGATTGTGGTGCTGGGCGTGGGCTTTTTCCTGCACATCCAGAAACTGATCGCCAACTCGCCCAAGCCGGGCCCGCAGACGGTGTCCACCACTATCGCCAAGATGGCCGAATGGCAGCCGCAGCTCAGCTCCGTCGGCACCCTCACCGCCGTGCACGGCGTGGACATCAGCAGCGAAGTGGCCGGCCAGGTGCGCAGCCTGCACTTCAAGTCCGGCCAGGACGTCAAGGCCGGCGACGTGCTGGTGCAATTGAACGCCGACTCCGACCAGGCGCAGCTGCGCTCGCTGCAGGCCGCCGCCGAACTGGCCGCCACCACGCTGAAGCGCGACCGCGCCCAGCTGGCGATCGAGGGCGTCAGCCAAGCCCAGGTGGACGCCGACATGGCCGACTTGAAGAGCAAGACCGCGCTGGTGGCGCAACAAGCCGCGCTGGTGGCCAAGAAAACCATACGCGCGCCGTTCTCCGGCCGCCTGGGCATCACCGCGGTCAATCCCGGCCAGTACCTGAATCCGGGCGACAAGATCGTCACGCTGCAAACCATCGACCCGGTGTATGTCGACTTCAACCTGCCGCAGCGCCAGATCGGCCAAGTGCGCGTGGGCCAGCCGGTCAAGGTCAAGAGCGATGCCTTTGGCGATGAGGTCTTCCACGGCAAGATCAACGCGATCAACCCCAAGATCGACCCCGCCACGCGCAATGTTCAGATCGAAGCCACCATCGCCAATCCCAAGCACAAGCTGCTGCCGGGCATGTTCGCCAACGCCACCATTGACGTCGGCAGCAAACAGAAACACCTGACGCTGCCGCAGACCGCCATCACCTACAACCCGTACGGCTCTACCGTGTTCATCGTCAAACAGGGCAAAAACGGGCTGGAAGCGCAGCAGGCCTTCGTCACCACCGGCGATACCCGCGGCGACCAGGTGGCGATCACCGCCGGCCTGAAGGAAGGCCAGGAAGTGGTCACCAGCGGCCAGCTTAAGCTGAAGACCGGCACCCCGGTCACCGTCAACAACTCGGTGCAGCCGGCCAACAGCCCGAACCCGACGCCGCAAGAACACTGAGGCTCGCCATGAACTTTACCGATATTTTCATCAAGCGGCCGGTGCTGGCCACCACGGTCAGCCTGCTGATCGTGGTGCTCGGCCTGCGCTCGCTGTTCGGCCTGCCGATCAACCAGTACCCGCGCACGCAGAACGCGGTGGTGACCATCTCCACCGCTTACTACGGCGCCGACGCCAAGACGGTGGCCGGCTTCATCACCCAGCCGCTGGAATCCGCCATCGCCCAGGCGCAGGGCATCGACTACCTGTCCTCCACCAGCAGCAGCGGCGTGTCCACCATCACCGCCACGCTGCGGCTGAATTACGACGCCAACCGCGCGCTGACCGAGATCAACACCCAGGTCAACTCGGTGAAGAACCAGCTGCCGCCGCAGGCGCAGCAGCCGGTGCTGACGGTGCAGACCGGCCAGACCACCGACGCGATGTACATGGGTTTCTATAGCGACACGCTGCCGACCAACAACGTCACCGACTACCTAGTGCGCGTGGTCAAGCCCAAGCTGGACTCCATTCCCGGCGTGCAAACCGCGGAAATCCTCGGCGCGCGCCAGTTCGCGCTGCGGGCCTGGCTGGATTCGGCGCGAATGGCGGCGCATGGCGTCACCGCGGCCGACGTCAGCGCCGCGCTGGCCAGCAACAACACCCTGACCGCGCTGGGCACCAGCAAGGGCCAGATGGTGACCATTCCGCTGACGGCCGACACCGACCTGCACTCCGTGGACGAGTTCAAGAAGCTGTCGGTCAAGCGCAACGGCGACGCCATCGTGCGGCTGGAGGATGTGGCCACGGTGACGCTGGGCTCGGAAAATTACGACTTCAACGTCGCGTTCAGCGGCGTGCGCTCGGTATTCATCGGCATCAAGGTGGCGCCGGAGGCCAACATCCTCGACGTGGCGGAGCGGGTGCGCAAGGCCTTCCCGGACGTGCAAAAACAGCTGCCGACCGGCTTGACCGGCCAGATCGTCTACGACTCCACCGACTTCATCAACACCTCCATCCATGAAGTGGTGAAGACGCTGCTGGAAGCGCTGGTCATCGTGACCGTGGTGATCTTCCTGTTCCTCGGCAGCCTCCGCGCGGTGCTGGTGCCGGTGATCGCCATGCCGCTGTCGCTGATCGGCACCTTCTTCATCATGCTGATGCTGGGCTACTCCATCAACTTGCTGACCCTGCTGGCGCTGGTGCTGGCCATCGGCCTGGTGGTGGACGACGCCATCATCGTGGTGGAAAACGTCGACCGCCACATGCGCGACGGCATGTCGCCGTTCGAGGCGTCCATCGTCGCCGCCCGCGAGCTGGGCGGCCCGATTCTGGCGATGACGGTGGTGCTGGTGGCCGTGTATGTGCCGATCGGCTTCCAGGGCGGCCTGACCGGCGCGCTGTTCACTGAGTTCGCCTTCACCCTGGCCGCCTCGGTGACGGTATCCGGCGTGGTGGCGCTGACGTTGTCGCCGATGATGTGTTCGCGTTTCTTCAAGTCGGACATGGACAACAGCCCCTTCGTCCACGCTATCGACAAAACCTTCGAACGGGTGCGCCACGGCTATCAGCGCATCCTGCACAACCTGCTGGAAACCTGGCCGGTGCTGATCGTGATGGGCGCCATCCTGATCGCCCTGCTCGCCGTGATGTTCAAGATGTCGAAGTCGGAGCTGGCGCCGGAGGAGGATCAGGGCATCGTGCTGTCCCAAGTGGTGGGCGCGCCCACCGCGACGGCGGACCAGATGCAAACCTACGCCAACCAGGTGTTCCAGGTGGGCAAGAGCATGCCGGAATACCAGCAGATGTTCCAGATCACCGGCGTGCCCACCGTCAACGCCGGCATAGGCGGCGTGCTGTTCAAGCCTTGGGATCAGCGCAGCCGCAACGCGCATGAAATCCAGATGGACCTGCAGGCGCGCTGGAACAAGATCGCCGGCGCGCGGGTGGCGGCGTTCCAGTTCCCCCCACTGCCCGGCGCCTCCGGCCTGCCAGTGCAGTTCGTCATCACCACCACCGAACCGTTCGAAAACCTGAACCAGGTGACGCAGCAGGTGATGGACAAGGCGCGCGCCTCCGGCAAGTTCTACTTCCTCGACGCCGACCTGAAGATAGACAAACCGCAGGCTACCGTGGTGGTGGATCGCGACAAGATCTCCGCGATGGGCCTGACCCAGCAGGACGTGGGCAACGCGCTGTCCGCGGCGCTGGGCGGCGGCTACGTCAACTACTTCTCCATCGATGGCCGCTCCTACAAGGTGATCCCGCAGGTGCTGCAAACCGACCGGCTCAACCCGTCGCAGCTGCTGGACTACTACATCAAGACGCCGAGCGGCAGCATGGTTACCGTCGGCACCGTGGCCAAGCTGAAGTATGAAGTGGAGCCGGAATCGATCAACCGCTTCCAGCAGTTGAATTCCGCCACCATTTCCGGCGTGGCCGGCGTGTCGCAAGGAGAAGTGCTGCAATACCTGCGCGACACCGTGCAGCAAGTGGCCCCCAGCGGCTACACCGTCGACTATGCCGGCCAGTCGCGCCAGTTCATGCAGGAATCCGGCGGCTTCCTGGTGACCATGCTGTTCGCGGTGATCATCGTGTTCCTGGCGTTGTCGGCGCTGTTCGAAAGCTTCCGCGACCCGGTGGTGATTCTGGTGTCGGTGCCGCTGGCGCTGTTCGGCGCGATGATCTTCATCTTCCTGGGTTTCTCCTCGCTGAACATCTACACCGAGGTGGGCCTGGTGACGCTGATGGGCCTGATCAGCAAGCACGGCATCCTGATCGTGGAAGTGGCCAACGAGTTGCGCAAGACCGGCCTGTCCAAGCGCGAAGCCATCGAACAGGCGGCCTCGATCCGGCTGCGCCCCATCCTGATGACCACCGCCGCCATGGTGTTCGGCGTGATCCCGCTGGTGATCGCCTCCGGCGCCGGCGCCGCCGGCCGCTACGCGATGGGCCTGGTGATTTTCACCGGCCTGTCCATCGGCACGCTGTTCACGCTGTTCGTGGTGCCGGCGATGTATATGTTCATCGCCTCGCGCCGCGAGGCCAAGGAGGCGGCGTCCTCTGGCGAGCAAACGCAGCCGGCGCACTAAGCGGCGCTTGCTGCGTTATGATTCGACAGGCGGCCCTCCGGCCGCCTGTTTTGTTTATCCAAACAGGAAATAACAATGTCTACCCACTTGGAAAATGAAGGCGTCACCGCCCTGCTCTTGGCTGGCGGCCAAGGCTCGCGCATGGGCGGCGTGGACAAGGGATGGGTGGAGCTCGATGGCGTCGCGCTGGCGGAGCGGGTCGCCACGCGGCTGCGGCCGCAGGCCGACGCGCTGCTGATCAGCGCCAACCGCAATCTGGAACGTTACGCCGCGCTGGGCCAGGTGGTGACGGACGCGGCGGAGTTCGCCAACTGCGGCCCGCTGGCCGGGCTGGAGGCCGGGCTCGCGGCCTGCGCCACGCCCTGGCTGCTCACCGCGCCATGCGACCTGCCTTTGCTGCCGGAAAACCTGGCCGCGCGGCTGCTGGCGCCGCTGCGCGATGGCCGCAGCCAGCTGGCGGTGGCGCGCAGCGCGGGGCAAGCGCATCCGGTGTGCATGGCGCTATCGATCACGCTATTGCCGTCGCTGCGCGACTATCTGCGCGGCGGCGGCCGCAGGGTGCGCGAGTGGCAGGCGCAAGCCGGCGCGCTGGCAGTGGATTTCGACGACGCGCCGCAGGCGTTCCGCAATCTCAACACGCCACAAGACTTGGCCGCGCTGCAAAAGCGCTGAATGGAAAACCAGGCCGGGCTGCGCGCCTGGCATCCGGCCTAAGCCGGCGCTAACGCGATCCACCCAGCAAACAAGGTCAACGCCCCTAGCTGTCTGCCGTGTACTCGACGAAACCGTTCTGCCGGCAGAAGCTGGCCAGCACCACGCCGGCGCGGCGCGCGATGTCCACCGCCAGAGCCGTGGGCGCGGAGATGGTGGCCAGCATCGGAATGTTGACCCTAGCCGCCTTGCGCACCAGCTCGTAGCTGGCCCGGCTGGACATGAAGACGAAACCATCGCCGGGCGAGGCATCTTGCAGCGCCAGATAGCCTATCAGCTTGTCCAGCGCATTATGGCGGCCCACGTCCTCGAACACCGCCTTTACCTCTCCATCCAAGCCGCACCAGGCGGCCGCATGCGCGCAGCCGGTGAGCTGGTTCAGATGCTGCTGCGCCGGCAGCTCGGACGCGGCGCGGGCAATGATCGCGGCGTCGGCGACCAACGGACGCGACGGCGGCGTGATCCGGTCAGGCGAGAGATCGAGCAGGCCCAGGCTCTCGATGCCGCACACGCCGCAGCCGGTGCGGCCAGCCAAGGAGCGGCGATGATCCTTCAAGGCCAGGAAAGCCGGCTGGGCGATTTCCAGCCTGACCTCGGCGCCGCCGCAGACCCGTTCGGCCTCGACATCGAAAATTTCCGCCCGCCTCGCCACAATGCCCTCGCTCAGCGCGAAGCCCACCGCCAATTGCTCCAGATGACAGGGCGTCGCCATCATCACGGCATGCGAGATGCCATTGAACACCAGCGCCACCGGCACCTCCTCCGCCACCCAGTCTATAGCGGACTGCGCCGCGCCATCGCGGTGACGCCTTACCTCCAACCGGGCTGCCCCGGCCTGCTCGCTCATCCCTTCCACTCGCCCTCTCCCTCCCGCGCCTTGGCGACGGGAATACGCTAGACTACGCGTCGTTTCCGTTAATACTGATTCCCATGACCGCCGACGCCCCTTTGCAGGCAGAACAACTGGACCCGGCCATCGCCGCGCTGCTGGCGCAATTGTGGCGCGCCGAGCACGCCAGCGACGGCCCTTGGTCGCTGCCGCGGCTGTGCAAGCAATCCGGCCTGCGCATGAGCACCTTGCGCCGCAGCCTGACGCTGCTGAGCCAGCTGGAGCTCGCCGCCCTCCGCATCGACGAAGCCGGCCATGGCCAGGCTTGCCTGACCGACGACGGAAAAACCTTGTGCCGCCAGCTATTCGCAGCGGCGGGCCACGGCTGACATTATCCCCCTGCATGCGCGGCGGAGCCAGCAGGCTGCATGATTCAACACAGCCATGCCATGTCATAGGTATAAAAACTTGACCCCGCCCCGCAACGACGAATTATCCTAGTAAGCTTAGCCACCGCGCCGCCCGCAGCCATGCCAGGCGGTACGCGTTTTACCGCACACCGCATCTGGAACCCCCACCATGGATCACAAGCGCAAGGCACGCATCGCGCCCTACCCGCAGCCGGCCGGCGGCCTGGATTCGCTGAAAAGCACCACCATCACGCTGCTGAAGGAAAAAGTCCCCGGCAGCCGCTACAAGACCCTGCTGCATCAAAACCAGCCGGACGGCTTCGACTGCCCCGGCTGCGCCTGGCCGGACCGCGAGCACACGTCCACGTTTGAGTTCTGCGAGAACGGCGTCAAGGCGGTGGCGGCCGAAGCCACCTCCAAACGCATAGGCGCGGACTTCTTCGCCCGCCATACCGTGACGGAACTGCTGCAACAGAGCGATTACGCACTGGAGCAGCACGGCAGGCTGACCGAGCCGCTGGCCTACGACGCCGCCAGCGACCGCTACCTGCCCATCCGCTGGGACGACGCCTTCGCGCTGATCGCCCGCCATCTGAAGGCGCTGGACGATCCCAATCGTGCCTCGTTCTATGTCTCCGGCCGCACCAGCAACGAAACCGCCTTCCTGTTCCAGCTGTTCGTGCGCCTGTACGGCACCAACAACTTCCCGGACTGCTCCAACCTGTGCCACGAATCATCCAGCCGCGCGCTGCCGCAGACGGTGGGCGTGGGCAAGGCCACGGTGGTGCTGGACGACTTCGAACACGCCGACACCATCATGGTGTTCGGCCAGAATCCGGCCACCAACCATCCGCGCATGCTCAACGAACTGCGCGCGGCAGCCAAGCGCGGCGCCACCATCGTCTCGATCAATCCGCTGAAGGAAAAAGGACTGGACCGCTTCGCCAGTCCGCAGCATCCGATGGACCTGCTGAGCGGCGGGGCCGAGATCAGCTCGCTATTCATCCGCCCCACCCTGGGCGGCGACTTCGCGCTGATCAAGGGCGTGGCCAAGCGGGTGCTGGAGCTCGATGACGAGGCCGTGGCCAGCGGCGGCGAGCGCGTGCTGGACGTGGATTTCCTGGCCGAACACTGCAGCGGCTTCGACGACTTCGCCGCCGATCTGCGCGGCGAGAGCTGGCCGGACCTGATCGCCGCGTCCGGCGTGCCCTTCCAGGACATCGAGGCATTGACCCGCGTCTACGTCAAAGGCAAGGCGGTGATCAGCACCTGGGGCATGGGCCTGACCCAGCATCGCGATTCGGTGGCCGCCATCCAGATGCTGTCCAATCTGATGATGCTGCGCGGCAATATCGGCCGCCGCGGCGCGGGCCTGTGCCCGGTGCGCGGCCACTCCAATGTGCAGGGCGACCGCACCATGGGCATCGAGGACAAGCCTAGCCAGGCATTCCTGGATCGGCTGGCCCAGGTTTACGACTTCGAGCCGCCGCGCCAACACGGCCTGGACGCAGTGGACACCATCAAGGCGATGCTGGACGGCCGGGTCAAGGTCTTCGTCGGCCTGGGCGGCAACTTCGCCATGGCCACGCCGGACACGCCGCGCACGTTTGAAGCGCTGCGCAACTGCGCGCTGACGGTGCAGATTTCCACCAAACTGAACCGCAGCCACCTGATTCACGGCCAGGACGCGCTGATCCTGCCGACGCTGGGCCGCACCGAGATCGACCTGCAGCAGACCGGCCCGCAAGGCGTGACGGTGGAAGATTCGATGTGCATGGTGCACCTGTCCTACGGCATCAATCCGCCGGCGTCCAGACAGCTGCTGTCCGAAACCGACATCACCGCGCGCATGGCGCATGCCACGCTGGGCAGCGACAAAGTGGACTGGCTGTCCTACGTAAACGATTACGCGCGCATCCGCGACGAAATCGCCAAGGTGCTGGATGCATTCCGGGACTTCAATGCCCGCGTGGCCCAGCCGGGCGGCTTCCATCTGACGCCGGCCTCGCGCGAGCGGCGCTGGCTCACGCCCAGCGGCAAGGCGCAGTTCATCGTCAACGCGCTGGAGAAGGACACGCCCATCGCCCGCGCCCGCGCGCTGCATGGCGACAAGCTGATGGTGCTGATGACCGCCCGCTCGCACGACCAGTACAACACCACCATCTACGCCTTGGACGACCGCTACCGCGGCGTCTACGGCCAGCGCCGGGTATTGCTGATACACCGCGACGACATCGCGCGGCTGGGCTTCGCCGCCGGAGAGCGGGTGGATATCTCCACGGTATGGCATGACGGCATCGAACGCCGCGCCGATGGCTTCCTGCTGGTGGAGTACGACATCCCGCGCGGCTGCCTGGGCGCCTACTTCCCGGAAACCAATCCGCTGATTCCGCTGGACAGCGTGGCCGACATCTCCAACACGCCGACGTCCAAATCAGTGCCGGTGCTGCTGCGCCGCTCGGCGGCAAGCTGAGCAGGTGGCGCGGCTGCCAAGAAGGGCCGTCGGCGGGGTCAACTCAGCCGGCGGTCCATTTCCTCGACCGGCATCGGCTTGCCGTAATAAAACCCCTGCATGATCCGCACCCCCTGCCTGGCCAGCGCATGGGCCTGCTCGGCCGACTCCACCCCCTCCGCCACCAGGCTCAAGCCCATCGCCTGCGCCATCCGGACGATGGCCGCCACAATCGCCCCGCTGCTGGTATCACTGAGCATGTCGCGCACGAAGCTCTGATCTATCTTCAACACATCGATGGGAAAAGACTTCAGATAAGACAGGCTGGAGTAACCGGTGCCGAAATCGTCGATGGCGATGGAAACGCCCAGGCTTTTGAGTTCGGACAGCATCGCCATCGTCAGCTCGACATCCCGCGCCAGCACGCTTTCCGTGAGCTCCAGCTGCAGGCGGTCCGGTGCCATGCCGGTTTCCTTCAGCGTCGCCCGCAATTGCTCGCAAAAACCCGCCTCAGCGATCTGCATGGCGGAGACATTGACCGCCACGTGCAGATCGCAGCCGGCGTCATGCCAACGCTTGCCGTCCAGGCAAGCCTGGCGCAAGACCAGCTGTCCCAGCGGCAGGATCAGGCCGGTCTTTTCCGCCAGCGGAATGAACTCCGCCGGCGCCAGGATATCGCCATCCTCCTTGCGCCAGCGCATCAGCGCCTCCACGCCGACAGTGCTGAGGTCTTCCACGTCCACCTTGGGCTGGTAATAGACCAAAAAGCTCTCTTGCTTCGCGCCCATCCGGAAATGCCGCTCCAACGCCTGCCGCGTCAACAACGCATCCTCTATCTCGCCGGAAAAGAAGCGGCAATGATTGCGCCCCTGCTGTTTGGCGTGATACAGCGCGGCGTCGGCATGACGGTACAGCTCATCCGCATCGCGGCTGTCATCGGGATACAGGCTGATTCCCACGCTGGCGGACAGATCGTAGCGCGACTCGCCCAGCCGGAACGGTTCGGCGACAAGCCGCCTCAGTTTTTCCGACAGCATGCCGGCCTGCTCTATGGTGCCTAGCCCCGGCATCAGAATGATGAACTCGTCGCCCCCCTGGCGGCTGACCGTATCGCCAGGCCGCAATCCCTGCTGCAGGCGCAAGGCCACCAACTGCAACAGCTGATCGCCCACCGCGTGCCCCATCGAGTCGTTGATCAGTTGGAAATGGTCCAGGTCCAGCATCAGCAAACCCAAACGCTCGCCGCTTTGCTCCGCCTGCTGCAAGGCCTGCAGCAGCCTATCCTGCAGCAGGATGCGGTTGGGCAGATTGGTCAGCGCGTCGTGATAGGCCAGATGCGTCATCCGCACGGCCATCGCCCGCGCCTCGCTGACATCATGAAATACCACGACGGCGCCGCCCGGCCTGCCGGCATGGTCCATGACCGGCGCGGCGCGGCCCACGACCGCCAGCAATCCGCCGTCTCGCTGCTGCAGCTCGCAGTCCAGCGCCAGGCCAACGGTTCTTCGCTCCGCCAAGGCCAGATGCGTCGGGCTGGGCAGGGCTCGCCCCTGGCTGTTGCGCAGCAGCAGGACCTTATCGACTGGCTGGTTCAGCGCGTCGTCAAACTGCCACCCGGTCAGGCTCTCGGCAATGGGATTCAGGAAAGTCACGCGGCCGTCGTCGTCGGTGGCGATCACCGCGTCGGCCAAGGCATTGAGCGTGACGCGAGCGCGTTCCCTCTCGTCAAACAAGGCGTGCTGGGTCCGCTTGTCGTCGGTCACGTCGGAAATCGACATCATCAGCACATTCGCTCCGCGGCTGATCAGGGCGACTCTGCCATACCAGGCCTCGCCGTCTGGGCGTGAAAAACGCGATTCGAACAAGGCGTCGCTGCCGGCCAGCGCTTGCCGCAGCGGTTCTGCCATCGCCCGATAATTGTCTGCGCCAAGCGCGTCGCGCGCGTGCAAGCCGGCCATGTCCGCCGCCGGCAGCCCAAACCAGCAGCCTTCCGCGTCATTGCAGGAAATATTGCGCAAGTCGGCGTTCCAGTAAGCGATGAACACCGGAAAATAACGCCGCATATCGGACATGTCCTGCGCCGCCCTCTCCAGCAGCCGCGCCTTGCGCTGCAGGGTCAAGTGCGTCTGGATGCGAGCGCGGGTCTCCTGCACGCTCAAAGGCTGGCGCAGGAAGTCGGCGCCGTCCATGCCCAAGGCTTGCAATTGCTCGTCGTCCGCGTCTTGGCCCGTGATGCAGATGATCGGCACATCCCGCAATTGCGGCATGGCCTTGAGCGCATGGTAAACGGCGCGGCCATCCCGGTCAGGCACGGCGATGTCCAGCAAGATCAAATCCGGCTTCAGGCTTCTGGCCATGCCGAGCGCCGCCCGCTCACCCGAAGCATGATGCACTTCGGCCTGCCCGCGCAGCGCCTCGGCCACCACGCGCGCATTGCTCGGCGAGTCGTCGATGATCAGAATCCGCTCCGGCTCCCGCAGCCGCTCATTGAACATTCGCCCTCCCTGCACCAACCTAGAAGACAGGCCACCAACTGAATTAAAGAGACCTGGTCCTCGCCCGCCACCACCCGCCATGCTCAGAAACTACATTCAGGAATAGCTGGCCGACGGCGCCATAGGCAAGCCCACTCGCAAAACTGCGTATTGCCTGCGCTGCGGCAGGCCAGCGCCATCCCATGCCTCCAGATAAGTGTTTGTACTAGGTGGAATCAGCAGCATCGCTGATTAAAAAGAGGTATCCAAACCGCCGCCGGGCCTGTCGCACGGTTCGGCGGTCTTTTCTCGACAAGGGCATGGCTCCATGCGGCGGCGCGCCGGCGGAAGGATGAGGAGGCCTATGGATAGACAACAAATTCCCCTGCTGATCAATTACGCCAGCAACCCCAATTGTCTGGGCGTCGCCCGGCTGGCTGCCGGCGGCATTGTCGGTCACGCGCGCCGCGGCGACGAAAACCTGTGCGCCGCCACGCTGAGCCTGCTGCTGGACATGGCGCAAATCAATGTCGGGGTGATCAATGACGTGCTGGAGCTGACCTGCGAACTGCGGCGGCGCGGCTGGGATGTGATCCGCACGCCGGACACGGCGGAATCGGGCAATGATCTGCTGAGCAGCGGCGACATCGGCGTGCTGATCAGCACATGCCACAACCACATGTACCTGGTCGTCAACGCCGGCGATCAGGCCGAACCGGAGGTAGCGGACAGCCAATCGCTATGTCCCTACCCGCGCCGCGTGATGGGCGGCAATGCCGTGCCGCAGACCACATTCTTCCTGCGAGCGACCTGAGGCAATCGGCGATGAGGAATTCGCCGGCCGCCATCCATGCGATCGCAAAGCCAATAACGGCTGCGCGAACGAACGCGCAATGCAAAAAGCCCCGATAAAATCGGGGCTTTTTATTTGGCGGAGAGGGGGGGATTCGAACCCCCGTTAGGGTATTACCCTAAACACGCTTTCCAGGCGTGCGACTTAAACCACTCATCCACCTCTCCGGAGGTGTCTTGCTAAATTGTCGGAACCGCGATGCGGTTCGATATTGAATTCTGGCGGAGAGGGGGGGATTCGAACCCCCGTTAGGGTATTACCCTAAACACGCTTTCCAGGCGTGCGACTTAAACCACTCATCCACCTCTCCAGAACCCTGTACTGAAGCGCCTTCGGCGTTTCGGCCACAGAGGCTGCGCAGTATATAAGCCCTATTCTTCTTGCGCAAGTGTTTTATAAGCGGAATGCGCAAATAACTGGTCCACATAATCAGTCACGCCGGCGCGCTCGCGCGCCAGCCAGCCGGCGATCGCTTCTCTAAAGCGCGGGTCGGCAATGTAATGGGCGGATACCGTGCGCACCGGTTCGAAACCACGCGCCAGCTTGTGTTCGCCCTGCGCGCCGCCTTCGAAGCATTGCAGTCCTTTAGCGATGGCATATTCCAGGCCCTGGTAATAACACAGCTCGAAGTGGAGGCAAGACACCTCCTCCAGCGCGCCCCAATAACGCCCATACAACACCGCGCCATCGCGTATGCACAGGCTGGCGGCAATATCTTCGCCGTCGCGGCGGGCGACGAACATCACGCAATGGCCGGGCAGCCGCTCGCCTATCCGCCGGAAGAAGTCCAGATTCAGATAAGGCGCCGAGCGATGCTCAAGATAGGTCTGGCGATAACAGCGATAAAACAAACGCCAGTCGGCATCGCCTATCTGCCCCGCATCCAGCGCGCGCACCTGCACGCCGGCGTCCGCCACCCTGCGCCGTTCCTGGCGTATCTTCTTGCGCTTGTCCCGGCTCAAGCTGGCGAGGAAGGCCTCGAAATCGGCATAGCCCTGGTTGTTCCAATGGAACTGCACGCCGTCGCGCAGCAGCCAGCCCGCGGCGGCCAGCCATTCCGCCTCTTCCAGCGTCGGAAACAATACATGGGCCGACGACAGGCGGTTGTCGTCCACCACCTGCTGCAGCCCAGCGATCAGCCGTCTTGAATCATCGCCCCGCCCCAGCAGCCGGCTGCCAGTGACTGGACTGAACGGCGAAGACACCACCAGCTTGGGATAGTAATCCTGTCCGGCGCGGGCATAGGCTTCGGCCCAAGCCCAGTCGAACACGTACTCGCCACGGTTATGCTGCTTCAGATAAGCCGGCGCCAGCGCCTCAGCCCGGCCATGGCGCTCCAGCGCCAGCGGCAAGGGCTGCCAGCCGGTGGCGCCGCCGACGCAGCCGGTTTCCTCCAGCGCAACCAGCCACTCGAGGCCGACAAACACGCCGCCGCCCTCCCCCTCCGGCCAGGCCGGTTGCGGAACGGCGCTCACGCCGTCATACAGTTGCAGACGCAATGCTTTTCCTTTCGGGGCCGCCGTCTTCAGGTAAAATGTGTGGATCAAGAAACATCGGTGTTCTCTCAAGATGCGTATCGCACTCGCCCAGTTCAACCCCGTGGTCGGCGACATCGCCGGCAATGCCCAGAAAATCGTCGATCTCGCGCAGCGAGCCATAGCCCAGGGCGCCGACATCCTGCTGACGCCGGAGCTGGCGCTGACCGGCTACAGCCCCGAAGACCTGCTGCTGCGCGACAGCTTCTACCGCGAAGTGGCCAAGGGCCTGGACATTATCGAGCAACTGGACGGCATCACGGTCATCGTCGGCCATCCGGCGAAAATCGGCAACGAGCGCTTCAACGCCGCCACCGTGCTGCGCGACGGCAACCGTCTGGGCCAGTATCACAAGATGCTGTTGCCCAACTATGAAGTGTTCGACGAATGCCGCTACTTCACCCCCGGCGCCGCGCCGCTGGTATTCGAACAGAACGGCGTCAAAGTCGGCGTGCTGATCTGCGAGGACGCCTGGCAACTGGAGCCGGCGGCCGAGGCGGCCGACGCAGGCGCTGAGTTGCTGCTGAGCCTGAACGCCTCCCCGTTCCACCGCGACAAGGTTGAAACACGGCATGAGGTCATGCGCTACCGCGTGGAGGAAACCGGCCTGCCGCTGGCCTATGTCAACCTCGTCGGCGGCCAGGACGAACTGGTGTTCGACGGTGCCTCCTTCGCGCTGAACCAGGCCGGCGAAGTGGCCGCGCAGGCCGCCGCCTTCGACGACGAACTGCTGCTGGTGGACTACGCCGACGGCGATTTCCAGGCTGGCCGCCAAGCCGCCCTGCCCGGCCCGCTGGAAAGCGTCTATCGCACCCTGGTGGTCGGCGTGCGCGATTACATTTGCAAAAACGGCTTCCCCGGCGCGCTATTGGGCCTGTCCGGCGGCATCGACTCCGCGCTGACGCTGGCGGTGGCCGTCGATGCGCTGGGCGCGGACAAGGTGCACGCCGTGATGATGCCGTCGCGCTACACCGCGGACATTTCCGTCACCGACAGCCGCGACATGATAGGCCGCCTGGGCGTGAAGTACGACGAGATCGAAATCTGGCCGATGTACGAGAGCTTCATGGCCGCGCTGGCCCCGTCGTTCGCCGGCCTGGAGATGGACACCACTGAGGAAAACCTGCAGGCGCGCATCCGCGGCACGCTGCTGATGGCGCTGTCCAACAAGTCCGGCAAGCTGGTGCTGACCACCGGCAACAAGTCCGAAATGACCACCGGCTACTGCACGCTGTACGGCGACATGGCCGGCGGCTTCGCCGTGCTGAAAGACGTGGCCAAGACCCTGGTGTTCGAGCTGTGCCGCTGGCGCAATACCGTGTCCGACGTGATTCCGGAACGCATCATCACCCGGCCGCCGTCGGCGGAGCTGCGCCCGGACCAGAAGGATCAGGACAGTCTGCCGCCTTATGAAATCCTGGACGCCATCATGGCGCGCTATGTCGAGGGCAACGAATCCGCCGCCTACATCATCGCCGCCGGCTACGCCGAGGCCGACGTCAAGCGCGTGGTGCGCTTGCTCAAGATCAACGAGTACAAGCGCCGCCAGGCGCCGGTGGGTCCGCGCGTCACCCAGCGCGGCTTCGGCAAGGACTGGCGCTACCCGATCACCAATCGGTTCAGCTGATCCGGCGCGGGCGGCCATGGCTGCATGCGACATTCCGCAAGCTATTCCGCCCGCAACGCGCCGAACCGCCGCCAACGTCGGCAGTCATAGCATTTTCACCGCAGCCAGGCTGCCCTGAGGAATCCATCCGATGAAACCGTCTTTTTCCCTGCTGAGCGCCGCCGCGCTGGCCTGCAGCCTAGCCGTGCCCGCCCACGCCTCCGCCATCGGCCAACTGAAGGCCTTCGTCGCCGGCAGCAAAACGCTGAGCGCGGACTTCACCCAAACGGTCAGCAACAAGAGCAAACGCGAGGAAGCCAGCGGCCGACTGGAAATCTCCCGCCCCGGCAAATTCCGCTGGGAATACACCAAGCCGTATGCCCAATTGATCGTCGGCGACGGCAAGACGCTATGGATCTACGACCCGGACCTGGCCCAAGTGACGCGCAAGGCGCAGGGCGCGGCGCTGGGCTCCAGCCCGGCCGCCTTGCTGGCCGGCAGCAATGAAATCGAGCGCAGCTACAAGCTGAACGAAGCCGGCAAACAGGGCGACCTGGAATGGCTGGCCGCCAGCCCCAAGAAGCAGGACAACACTTTCAGCGCCATCCGCATGGGCTTCCGCAACAATATGCTGGTGGAAATGGAGCTGACCGACAGCTTCGGCAACGACACCCGCATCCGTTTCAGCCAACCGCAGCAGAACGTCAATCTGCCGGTCAGCCGCTTCGCCTTCACGCCGCCCAAGGGGGTGGATGTGGTCAATGGCGACTGATCGCGGCTGACTCAAGGCCTCGCGCAGCCGGGCCGCAAACCATTGCGGCGCGCGGCCTGCGCAGGCATGACCCAGGACTCGCCAGCGCATTCACCGCCCCGCCATCGCCGCATTGCAATCCCCCCTCTGGCCCGCTACAAAAATGAAGTATCCGGCGCGAGGACGCGCAAGTCGGGATAGGGAAAATGGAAAATGGCGAGACCGGCATAAGATCATTAGCAGGCCGCCTAGTACTGGCCACGCTGTTATTCTGCCTAGCCTTCACCTTCGCCACCGTCATCGTCAAAACCTGGCTGACCTGGAACAACCACGTCCAGACCATGCAAAATCAGCTTAACCTGATCAATGGCATCTATCAGCAGACGCTGAACAAGGCAATCTGGGATCTGGACCGCACCTCGATAGAGGAACATCTGCGCAGCAGCTTTCAAGTGCCGGCCGTCGGCAGGGTCACCATCAAGCTGATAAACCTCAATGGCGAATCCCAGAAATACTACGAAGCGGAATCCTTCAGCCTGTCCAAATCTGGATGGCAAAACACGTCCTGGACGCCAAAAATCTTTTCCCTGCTGAAACACCACGACCATACCGCCGGCACCACGGAAACCATAGGCAGCCTGGAAATTGAAGGCGACAGCCGCATCCTCATCGCCGAACTGAAAAGCGAAATCGTCAACATCATCAGCACCCAGGCGATCTATTCCTTGCTGCTGGCCGGATTTCTGATGCTGATCGTCAATCGCTACGTCACCACGCATATCCGCAAGATTGCGCTGCACCTGGATCGATTCTCGCCGGAAACCCTGCATCAACAGATCCACCTGGAGCGGCGGCGAACCTATCAGGATGAGCTGGACAAGCTGGTGCATGGCATCAACACCATGCAGCAGAATCTTTCCGAATACCTGCAACAGAAAAACAAATACGAGGAGGAGCTGTCCACCCACCGCGACCATCTGAGCGACCTCGTGCATCAACGCACCGCCGACCTGCACCAAGCGAACATGGCCCTGGCAAGCTCGGCCGAAACCCTGCGGCAGCTGGGCGACATCGGCAAGGCGCTGACCGCCAGCCTGGACAGCAAGGCCATATGCGTCGCCCTGTACCAGCACTTGCGCGAGCTAATGCCGATTGATGGCTTCGCCGTCGCGCTGCTGAAATTCGACGCCAACGCCCTGGAGCTGATTTACTGCATCGACGACGGCCAGGAAAAACCATCCGTGCTGCTGCCGCTGGAGCAGACCGATTCCTTTATGGTCAATGCCTTCTTGGCGATGGAAGAGGTCCAGTTGCTGGACGAACACAGCATCGCCCAGCTGGATGCGGCGAGCTGCGACACTACCAAAGCAGCCATGCGGCAGGGCGTCATCCATCAGCTGACCGCCGGCCGCAACTGCATCGGCATCGCCATGGCGCTGAGCCATGCGTCAGACGCATTCCAGCAGCGCGAGCTGGAAATCTTCCGCTCCATCGCCGCCTATGCCGCCATCGCGCTCACCAATGCGATTTCCTACGACATGATCAAGACGGCGCGCCAGCATGCCGACAAAACCTTGCAAGACCTGCGGCGCGCGCAGGGGCAACTGATCCAGTCCGAAAAAATGGCGGTGCTGGGACAACTGGTCGCCGGCGTCGCCCACGAAATCAATACGCCGATCGGCGCGATCAAGTCCAGCAGCAACAATATTCTGGATGCGCTGGAGCTGGCGCTCTCCAGCCTGCCCTCCATCTTGATGCAACTCGACGCCAGCCATCTGGAGCTGTTCAAACGCCTGCTGGACGGCAGCAAGGCGCAACCGGCGGCCTTCAACAGCCGGGAGGAACGGGCCATCTCCCGCCAGTTGGCTGAGCAGCTGACGCAGCATGGGGTAGACGACGCCCGCGTCAAAGCCACCATGCTGGTGCAATTGAAAGCCCATGATCAGTATCAGGACTATCTGCCGCTACTTGTTCATCCCGACAGCCCTGCCATTTTGAATGCCGCCTATAATATTTCATCCATCATCATGAACGCATCCAATATCAATATGGCGGTGGATCGCGTAGGCAAAATCATTTTCGCGCTGAAAACCTTCTCCCGTTTCGATATCGATGGCGAGATGCATGAGCATTGTTTATCGGAAAGCATCGAAACCGTTTTAACCATTTACCAGAACAAAACCAAGCAAAACGTCGAAGTCATCAGAAATTACCAAGACATACCCAATATAAAATGCCAGCCTGATCAATTAAACCAGGTCTGGACCAATTTAATATCCAATTCACTGCAGGCCATGGATTATCACGGCACCCTGCGACTTGGCATCCAAAAGCAAGGTGACTATGCTGTAGTGTCCATCAGCGACACCGGCTGCGGCATCTCCGATGTAATAAAAGAACGCATTTTCGAGCCCTTTTTCACCACCAAACCCAGAGGCGAAGGCACAGGTCTGGGCTTGGACATCGTCAAGAAAATCATTGAACGGCACAAAGGGAAAATAGAAGTTTTCAGCGAGCTTGGCATCGGAACGACCTTCAAGGTTTTCTTGCCCTATCAGCAGGAGGCGAGATGAAAAAAGGCGTCATCTTATGTGTGGACGACGAGCCCAGCGTACTCATCGCCCTGCGCGATCAATTGAGGAAAAATTATCCCGCCCATCTAGTGGAAATCGCCGAAAGCGCAGCGGAAGGCCTGGATATTCTGAACGAGCTTTCAGCCGAGGGGTTGATTCCGCTGGTCGTCATTTCCGATTTCATCATGCCCGGCATGAATGGCGATGAGTTTCTCTGCCAGGCCAGAATCCATTTTCCGCACATCATCACCGTTATTCTGTCCGGACAGAGCAATGAAGCCTCGGTTCATTCGGCGCTGGCCTCCGGATCGGCCAATCATTTCTTTTCCAAACCCTGGGACGCGGCGGAGCTGATTCAATGCATTGATGCGGGACTGGCGGACTTCTGGCGCAAGATGGGGAACAACCATGCCAGCTGACAGGCAGAACGGCCCCGCCAACAAAGTCGTGCTTTGCGTAGACGACGATATCGGCGTGCTTAACGCCTTGCGCAATGCGTTGTCGCAGCATTTTGACAATGATGTCGTGATCGAAATCGCCGAAAGCGCGGAAGAAGCGCTGGACCTGATAGAAGAACTGCAACAGGAAGGCATGCCGCTGACCATCATCGTGGCCGACTACATCATGCCCGGCATGAAAGGGGATGAATTGCTGGTGCGGGTGCACATGAGCCAGCCGTCGGCCATCACGATCATGCTGACCGGCCAGAGCGACATGCAGGGGGTCAAGCGCGCCATCAACGAGGCCAGCCTGTTCCGCTTCATGGAAAAACCGTGGCAGAACGAGGACCTGATTCTGACCCTGCAGTCCGCGATCAAGGCCTATGCGCTGGACCAAGAGCTCCGTTCCTACATCATCAAGCTGCAAAAGATGAACGACGAGCTGGAGGAAATCGTCAAAAGCCGCACCCGCGAGCTGGAACAAAAAAATGAAGAGCTGAACCGGCTCGCCACCACAGACCGGCTAACTGGGCTGTACAACCGCCTGTTTCTGGAAAAGATGCTGCCGCATGAGTTTGCGGTGGCCAAACGCTTTTCCAACCCGTTTTCCTTCATCATGCTGGACATCGACCACTTCAAGCAGATCAACGACCGTTATGGCCACCAGGCCGGCGACGAAGTGCTGAAAACCATAGCCAAGATCATCCTCGACAATATCCGCGCCTGCGACATCACCGTACGCTGGGGCGGCGAGGAGTTTCTGATCATTTGCAGCGACACCCACCTACCCGGCGCGCGCATCCTGGCGGAGAAGCTGCGCCAGGCTGTCGAACGCCATGATTTCCCCATCGTAGAGCGCTGCACCGCCAGCTTCGGCGTATCCGCCTATCAGGAGCATGACGACATCCACAGCATGATGGAACGCGCCGACCGGGCGCTTTACGCAGCCAAACGCGGCGGCAGAAACCGGGTGGAGGGCTGAACCGCCGCGAACAGCAGGCGGGCGCGATTGCGGATTGTCCGCTCAGATGGAATTCAAGGTCGCCAGACAGCTGGCCAACACGAGGCAAAGCTTGCGCCCTAGCGCCTAGGACACCCCCCGGCGCTCGTACACCGCCTGGGCCAGCGTGCCCAGATCGACGTACTCCAACTCGCCGCCCACCGGCATGCCGCGGGCGATGCGGGTGACCGCCAGGCCGCGGTCCTTGAACAGCTCGCTCAGCATATGGGCGGTAACCTCGCCCTCGGCGGTGAAATTGGTGGCGATCACCACCTCGCTCACCCGCCCGTCCAAGGCTCGCGGCAGCAGCTTGTCCAGGTTCAAGTCCTTGGGGCCGATATTATCCAGCGGCGAAATCCGCCCCATCAGCACGAAATACAGGCCTTCGAAACACTTGGCCTGTTCCAGCATCATCAAGTCCGCCGGCATCTCCACGATGCACAGCTGATCCTGCCGTCGCGCCTCGTCGGCGCAGATCGGACACAGTTCAGTCTCGCTGAAGGTGTTGCAACGCTGGCAATGGGTCAGCTGAGTCAGCGCCTTGTCCAGCGCGCGCGCCAGCTTGTCCGCGCCCTTCTTGTCGCGCTGCAGCAAGTGAAAAGCCATGCGCTGGGCAGTCTTCGGCCCCACCCCGGGCAACACCTTCAGAGCGGCGATCAATTGTTCCAGCGCGGGAGGATTTTTCATCCCAAAACCTCATACACCACGAAATCGTACGGATAAGAAATAACCGGATTTCTGCCACGAAATCCACGAAACCACACGAAAAACAACAGGCGCCGGCTGCCCGATCGACGGCGACTCACTCCGGCCCGGCCAGTCAGGTTCGTGTTTCTCGTGGATTTCGTGGCTGAAATGGTTTCAGCTTACTCAAGCGCTTGCGCGCCCCACATATTACGGAAAGCGCAGCCAGAGCCTGGATGTCGCGCCGAACAAAAAGGCCCGTCGCCGGGCCTGGGGTCAGAACGGGAGCTTCATCCCGGCCGGCAGATTCAGGCCGTTGGTAAAGCCGGACATGCGCTCCTGGGTGGTGGCGTCCACCTTGCGCACGGCGTCGTTGACCGCGGCGGCGATCAGGTCTTCCAGCATGTCCTTGTCTTCCTTGGCGTCTTCCAGCACGCTGTCGTCGATGGCGACGCGCTTGACGTCGTGGGAGCAGGTCATCACCACCTTCACCATGCCGGCGCCGGATTGGCCTTCCACTTCCACCTTGGCCAGTTCTTCCTGGGCCTTCTTCATGTTTTCCTGCATTTGCTGGGCCTGTTTCATCAGGCCAGCGATTCCAGCTTTACCGAACATTACGGTCACTCCTGTACGGGTTGAATGGTCTCGATGAGCAGCGTGGCGCCGAACTCGCGCACCATCTGTTGCACCACCGGATCGTTTTGCATGCATTCGCGGGCGACGGCCAGCTGTTCCTGCCGCAGCCTGGCATCGGTCATGGCCGGGGTTTCCATCCCCAGCTCCTCCACCGTCACCAGCAACTCCACCGGATGGCCGAAGCGGTCGGCCAAGGCGGCTTTCAATTTATCCTGGTAATCGCGGCCGCTCATGTGGCGGAAGCTCTCCGGCACCGCCAGCTCCAGCCGGCTCTGACTCCAGCTCTTCAGCACTGCATTATGCGCCAGCATGCGCGCCGCGCCGAGCTTGGCGCCCAAATCGGCCACCAGCCGCTGCCAGTCGCCATCGAAGCGATAACTCGCCGCCTCGTCCTCCAGCGGCGGTTGCTGCATGTAAGCCGGCATCGCGTCGTCGTCGGACCACGGCGCGTCGACGATTTCTTCCTCGTCGCGCTCATCGGCCTCGTCCTGCGGCTCAGGCGCCACGACGACGGGCGCAACAGGCGGCTGCGGCCGGGCTTCGACCTTGGCTGGCGCAGCCGGCGCTACCGCTACCGGCTGTGGCCGGGGCGCAGGCTCGGGCTCCGGCTCGACAGCCGGGGCCGCGGGTTCGCTCGGTTCCTGCCGCGGCGCCGGCTTGGCCGGGCTGCTGAGACCGGCTGCCTGCAAGGCGCGAGCGGCTGGCGAGACGCCCCGCGCGACCGGCACCGAAGCGCTGGCGGTCACGGACGCGGCGGCCGCTGCCGGACGCGATGCGGGCTGCGGCGCCTGTCTCTTATACACATCTGACGCTGCCGACGACAGCACGGAGGTGGAGGGGGCGGGGGGGGGGGGGGGCGGGAAAAGGGGGGGGGGGGGGGGGGGGGGGGGGGGGGGGGGGGGGGGGGGGGGGGGGGGGGGGGGGGGGGGGGGGGGGGGGGGGGGGGGGGGGGGGGGGGG
>NZ_JAELTR010000119.1:0-2712 GCF_016428945.1 Chromobacterium sp. ASV23 | reverse complement strand
GGCCATGCGGTCGGACACTTCGCGCTGCAGCACGGCGGCCGAATCGTAACTGGCCGCGGCCTTTTCAAACGAGGCGCGCACGCGCGCCTTGTCGGTGTAAAACGCTTCACTCATGCCTGGGTTTCCAGATGCTCGGCAAGCGCGCGCACAAAGTCCGGTTCATGGGACAGGAAAGGCGCATGCGACGCTTGCGGGAATTCATAAAGGACGGCGTCGCCAAGGGTGTCGGCCAGCCAGCGGCCAGCGCCTATCGGGGTGATGGCGTCGCGCACGCCATAGAACAAGGCGGCTGGGCAGCGGATGCGGCCGGCCAGCTCGCGGGCGTCGGCCTCCAGCAGCAGCTCCAGCGCCGGCAGCAGGCCCTGCGGACGGCCATGGGCAAACAGCTCGCCGCGCAAGGCTTTCAGCGTGTCGCGCGCCGCCGGCGCGCCCATCATCTGCAAGGCCAGAAAACGCTCCAGCGTCTGCTCGAAGGCACCGTCCAGGCTTTGCGCGACAGCCTCGATCGACTGGCGCGCCTGCGCGTGCGGCCAACTATCGTCGCGGACGAAACGCGGACTGGTGGCGATCAGCGCCAGGCTCTTGACGCGATCCGGATGGCGGACCGCCCAGTGCTGGGCGATCAGCCCGCCGAGCGACCAGCCCACCACATGCGCCGGCAGCGGGAAATGGGCGGCCACGATGTCGGCCACCGCATCGGCGTCGAAGCGCGCCAGCGCCGGCGAGGCGCCGTGGCCGGGCAAATCCACCAGATGGACGCAGAAGCGGGCGGCCAATTGCTCGGCCACGCGGCTGAACACCCCGCCGTGCAGGCCCCAGCCATGCAGCATGACCACGTCCGGGCCCTGGCCCAGCGTTTCGACAAACAGATTCATGAACGGTCAGATGGGGGGAAAACGCTATTTTCGCAAGAGTGCGATGTGAAGGAAACCACCTAAGCCGGCGTCTTCGTCGTGAATGCGTTGCAATTTGGTAACGGAAACGATGTCGCCGAGGCGGCGGTTGATGTCGGTGGCGACGAAACGCGCCACGAGATTGCCGGCGCGGCGCCATAGCGGCGCGCGCGAACGGTCCGCCAGGAACTTGTCGAAGACGGCCACCCGGCCGCCCGGCTTCAGCACCCGCTCCACCTCGCGGATGCAGGCCTGCGGGTCCGGAATCACCGCCAGCACCAGATGCAGGGCCACCGCATCGAAGCTGGCGTCGGGGAAGTCCAGTTGTTGGCCGTCCATCTCCAGGGCGCGCACGGTCATGCCCAGCCGCTCGGCGCGTTCCTTCAGCTGCTGCAGCATGGCCGGCGCGATATCGATGGCGGTGACATGGCGGCAGCGCACCAGAAAATCCAGGTCCAGGCCGGTGCCGGCCCCCACCAGCAGCACCTGTTCCCCCGGCTGCGGATTGAGCAGGCCCAGCGAGCGGCGGCGTTGCGCGGCAAAGCCCTGCGCCAGCTTGTCGTACAAGGGCGCGTACACATCATAGCGCCAACGGTTGAAACGGGTCGCCCATTCACGCCGCACTGCGAATTTCCTGTTCAAAACGGGCCAAGCGCTCCCAGTCCAGGCCATTCGCCGGCGCCGGGGCGGCAAAATAGAAGCCCTGCAGCTTGCTGCACCCCATCTCCTGCAGCATCGCCAGCTGTGCGGCGGTTTCCACGCCCTCGGCCACCACGTCCAGATCCAGCGCCCGCGCCAGCGCCAGGATGGCGCGGACGATGGCCGCCGATTCCTCCTTGCGGTCCAGGTCGAACACGAAGGACTGGTCTATCTTCAGCACGTCGAAACGGTAGCGGTGCAGATAGGACAGCGCGGAATAGCCGGTGCCGAAATCATCCAGCGCCAGCTTCACGCCCAAGCCATGCAGCGCCTGCATCACCGTCGCCGCGGTCTCCGGCTGGTCGATCAGCGCGCTCTCGGTGATTTCCAGATGCAGCATGGCCGGCGGCAGCTGGTAATGGGCGATGCGGCCGCCTATCCAGGCGACCAAGTCCGGATCGTGGAAATTGGCCGACGACAGATTGATGTGCAGCGAAATGTGCTCGCCCACCCGCCCTTCCGCGCGCCAGGCCTGCAGTTGCGCGCAAGCCGCGTTGACCATGTAACGGTCCAGACGGTTGATCAGGCCGCTCTCTTCGGCCATCGGCAGGAACAGCGCCGGCGGGATCAGCCCGCGCTGCGGATGCTGCCAGCGCACCAGCGTTTCGAAGCCGGACAGCTTGCCGGTCTTGGCATCGATAAACGGCTGGTAGTAGGGAATCAGCTGCTTATCCTCTTCCAGCGCGCGCCGCAGCTCGGTTTCCAGCGCCAGCTGGTCGGCCTGGTCGATGCGCAACTGATGGCTGAACAAGGTATAGCCCTGGCGGCCCTGTTGCTTGGTGCAGTACATCGCATGGTCGGCGTCGCGCAGCAGCTCATCGGCATTGCGGTAGTGGTCGCGGTCGGCCAGCACCACGCCGACGCTGGCGGTGGAGAATACTTCGCGCCCGGCCAGGATCACCGGCCGCTCGAACTCTCGGACGATGCGGCGGGCGATGATCTCGCAGTCTTCCGGCCCTTCCATGCCGAACATCACCACGGCAAACTCGTCTCCACCCAAACGCGCCAGAAAATCATAGTGGCGCAGGCAGGAACGGATGCGCGCGCCGGCCTCGAACAACAGGTGATCGCCGGCCAGGTGGCCCAGGGTGTCGTTGACCAGCTTGAAGCGGTCCAGGTC
>NZ_JAELTR010000118.1:0-2992 GCF_016428945.1 Chromobacterium sp. ASV23 | reverse complement strand
CCCCCCCCCCCCCCCCCCCCCCCCCCCCCCCCCCCCCCCCCCCCCCCCCCCCTTTTTGAGTCTCGTGGGCTCGGAGATGTGTATAAGAGACAGATTGTATTTTTAACATCTTCAGATGAGCCAATGCTTGGTGCTGAGTATTCAATCTCAGAACCTAGTGGAATTGTATGGAAAACATATTCGTTTTCTGGGTTTTTTATATGCTCTTTAAGTTGAAGCTTAAGGTCATTTTTTGCTGACTCTGATATGCATATCAGGCTGTTCGATATAATGGCTATTGATTTTAGCCATGTTTTAAAATGGCGAGTTGTTTTTGGATTGAACCACTCAGGATTTTTTAGGGGCAAAACATCATAAACAACAATATGAACTTTCACACCTTGTCTTTTCCACTCTATCAACTGCGATAGCTGGCGAGGTAACAAGTGTGCGGCCAGATCCAAGCCCAGGAAAATATCGCCGTAAGTGGTGACAACATCTTGGGCTATATATGCCTCCGGCGTGGGCTCGGTAAGAAAGTGCGGGTAGGCGTAATGGTAAGCATGCTTGCGGCTAGCATAGACGGGTTTTACCAGATAACCGGTGGGTGGATTTTGCAGCAATTGCAATAGCAGGGCCCGCACCACACGCTGGATGCCGGTGCGGGCGTCGTGCCTATGAATAACCGATACATCCACCAGCAGTTGTTTGGGGGCTGTATTAGAGGCGGGTGGAGGGGTGGGTACTTGTGCTTGTACCCAGCGCCTGGCGGTGGCAACCGGCAGCCAGCGCAGCAACCAAGCCGGCATATGGCAGATTAGTGTATTCATGCAGATACCTGCTGGTGGTACAGATGCAGGGCTTCGTCTACATCGTCAAAGGCTTGCAGCTGGCCCTGATGCAATACCGCGGCGCGGGTGCAATGTGCCCGCACATAATCGGCATGATGCGAGACGATGATCATGGCGCGGTCGCTACGTTTTTCAAATAATTCCCGGTGGCATTTCTCATGGAAGCGGCTGTCGCCCACGGCGACAATTTCGTCTATCAAAAAGCAGTCAAACTCCACCACCATGGAGATGGCAAAGGCCAACCGTGCCCGCATGCCAGCAGAATAGGTTTTTACCGGCTCTCGCAAGTAACGGCCCAACTCTGAAAATTCCTGTACAAAAGGGATCTTGTCTTCAAAGCTGGTGCCATATACGCGGCAAATAAAGCGCAGATTGTCCAGCCCGGTGAGGGTGCCTTGAAAAGCCCCGCCAAAGGCCAGGGGCCAGGACACGCTCATGCCACGGTGTATCTTGCCGCTGCTGGGTTGTTCCGCACCGCTGATCAGCCGGATGATGGTGGACTTGCCCGCGCCGTTGCGACCCAGAACGCCAACCTTTTCACCGGGATGAATGTGCAGGTTTACCTGGTTCAGCACCGTGATATCACCCTGGCGGGTGCCATAGTGCTTGCTGACGTTATCGATATGAATCATTCGGGGGTTACCGTACGGCTGATTTCACGGGTTTTGGCTAGGCCCAGCAGGGTGAGTAGCGCACAAATCAGCACCATATAACTGGTGTCGTAATGGGCTTTGAAGCTGGAGCCAAAGTAGCCTTCACGCAGCATTTCCACGCCATGTACCATCGGCAATAGCAAAACAAAATCCTGGGCCATGCCGGGTAGGGCATCCACCATGAACGCCGCGCCAGAGAGCGGAAACAGTAGGTAGGATGCTGGGTGCCAGAGTTTTTCCACTGTTTCAGACTGTTCACTCCAGGCACCCATCAAAATGGCTAGAGATATTCCGAACCAGGCGAGTAATAGCCAAGCAATCAGTACGGTGCCGACGTCTTCCGGTGGCTGAATCCAGCCGATAAAGGAAAAGAACAACGAGAGCACCACAAAGGAGATGCTGGCGCCGCCGGCTTCCAGCAGCAGGCGGGCGGCGTAGATGTCGATAACCTTGACGTTGCGGTGGTACATCAGGCTGAGGTTGGGGCCTACCGCTCCGATACAGCGAGTTGGCATATTGCGCCATAGCAAAACACTGGAGTAGCCAGAAATTGCAAAGGCGACGATGGGGAGGTCTGAGCCGTGGGCCGATTTGGTGATGGTCCACAAGGCGGTAACGCCGAGGGTAAACATCATCGGCTCGACAAACAGCCATAAAAAACCGATATTGTGGCGTCCGTAACGCGTGAGGATTTCACGCATCAGCAGGGCGCCAATGACACGGCGCTGTATTGCCCAAGAGCGGCGCAGGGAGGTTAAGTGCTCCATGTTTTAATCCTGATGCTCGCGCACACCTGCCAATAGCATGGTTAGGATACCCCACGCCACCAGCCCCAAAGCTAGAGTAGAGAAGATGCCACGAATACGCCGGGGTTCCTGGGCTTTGTCCGGTTTGCTAGGTTGAACAATCCGCTCCAAGTACAGCTGTTTACGTACGGCATCGCTTCGCGCCTGCTCAAGCGTAGCCATGGCGCTGGCCAACTGTTTGTCAGCAAACTCACGTTCTAGTACCAAACGCTGATATTCTGCTGCTTTGTTCGCTAGCGATTTATTCCCCCCCGCAACCAGATTGCTTTCTGCTGAGATTTCAGATTGTAATGTCTCGATGCGCTTTTTAAGTGCAGGAATCTGAGGGTTGTCCTGAGTGAAAGTCTGGAGCTGTGCCAATTGCGTTTTAGTGGCAATCAGTTCATCTTGCAACTTGGCAATTTGTTGTAATTGAATCGTGGATTGCCGCTCAGGATCAATAACACCTTTCTCATTGCGATATAGGGATAGAGCTACTGCAGCAGCTGTTGATTTTTTTTCTGCAGCATCAACTTCCCTACTCGCGAAGCGGATCATATCTTGTCTGCCGCGCTCGTTAAGGCGATTGATCAATTCCTCACTCATGTCGCTGTCTCTTATACACATCTGACGCTGCCGACGACAGCACGGAGGTGTAGATGGCGGGGGTCGCCGGGTCAGTAAAAAAGGGGGGGGGGGGGGGGGGGGGGGGGGGGGGGGGGGG
>NZ_JAELTR010000117.1:0-2962 GCF_016428945.1 Chromobacterium sp. ASV23 | reverse complement strand
CCCCCCCCCCCCCCCCCCCCCCCCCCCCCCCCCCCCCCCCCCCCCCCCCCCCTTTTTGAGTCTCGTGGGCTCGGAGATGTGTATAAGAGACAGATGGTGGGTATATCCGTGGAGAACTCTCAATGAAAACCGCCCTAGCTTAAATTTTTTAGTTACACCCAGTAGGATTAATACTTATTTGACATTATTGCCATCTGTGGTGATTCAAGTGTTGGTAAGCAAGGAAATACTGTACTTTTGTGCAGGTTGACTGACTTTTTCGTGAGCGTGCCTTGTTGCTATTGCAGTTATTTCATAAAATATTTATCCTCTTTCAGTTCAATGACATACCCTCGCGCGAGGGTATTTTTATTTGGGAATCGGATGGATTTGAACGCACTGCTGGCCAGTTTCGCTTCCGCTTTTGGCCAAGATCGACGGGTATTAACTTTGCGGCTGGGTACCGGGCAGATCGCCGCCGAGCAGCTGCTGCCGCTGAGCCTGCAGGCCGAAGAGGGTCTGTCCCAACCTTACCGCTACACGCTGATCTGTCTGTCGCCGGACACCCATATCGAACTGAAGTCCCTGCTGGGCCAGCCCGCGCGCATCGGCATCGAGGATGCAGCGGGCGGCGAGTCCATCCGCTGCGGCGTGGTGAGCGAGGCCAGGCTGGCCGGCACCGATGGCGGCTTCGCCAAGTACGAGCTGACCATCGAGCCGCCGTTTGCGCTGCTGCGTCACCGTCGCACCTCGCGCGTGTTCCAGGACCTGACGGTGCCGGACATCATCCAGCAGATCCTTTCCGAACATCAGCAGAGTAACCCGGCCTTCGCGCGCGTGCAGACGCTGTCCATCCAGGTGCAGCCGGCCCAGCCGCGCAGCTACTGCCTGCAATACCGTGAGAGCGATTACGAATTCATCGTGCGCCTGATGCATGAGGAAGGCCTCAGCTGGCGCTTCCTGCATCAAGACGACGATGGCCCGCAGGTGCAGCTGGCGGTGTTTGACGACCCGCATAGCCTGCCGGCCGCCCCCTTGAGCCGCGTGCGTTTCCACCGCGCCGACGCTACCGAAGACGAAGACGGCCTGACCGAATGGCAGGCCACCCGCCAGATCGTGCCCAGCAGCGTGGCGCTGGCCAGTTACGACTACAAACCCGTCTCCACCCAGCACAGCGAAGACGGCAGCCGCATCGAGCAAGGCCAGGCTGGCCAGTCGCTGCAGAGCAGCCTGACCCACTACGACGCGCCGGGCCTGTATTACGCTGGCGATGATGAACAGCTGGGCCGCTACGCCCAGCTGCGCCAGCAGGCCCACGATCTGCAGGCCAAGTCCTTCAGCGCCAGCGGCACCGTGCGCGGCCTGCAGCCGGGCGAATGGTTCCGGCTGGACGACCATCCGGCGCACGAAACCGACAGCCCGCAACACCGCGAATTCGTGGTTACCGGCCAAAGCTTCCAGGTGCGCAACAACCTGCCCAAGGATCTGGCCCAGCACGTCGGCGCCCAGACCGACGCTACACCGTTCACCACCTCGCTGCAGACCCAGCGCCGCGGCATCCCATTGACCCCGGCCTATGCCGACACGCCACTGGCCAAGCCCACCTCGCTCGGCGTGCAAACCGCCACCGTGGTCGGCCCGGCCGAACCGACCGACCAGGTGGCCGACGAGATCTACACCGACGGCCAAGGCCGCATCAAGGTGCAATTCCACTGGCAGCGGGCAGAGGAACACACAACCTTCGGTGCCAACCTCGACGACAAATCCAGCTGCTGGCTGCGCGTGGCCATGCCCAGCGCCGGCGCCGGTTTCGGCCACCAGTTCATCCCGCGCATCGGCCAGGAAGTGCTGGTCGACTTCATCGAAGGCGACATCGACCGGCCCGTCATCACCGGGGTGCTGTACAACGGCAGCCACCCGACGCCCGACTTCAGCGGTGCCGGCGCGCTGCCGGCCAACAAGACGCTGTCCGGCATCAAGAGCAAAGAACACCAGGGCGGCGGCTACAACGAGCTGCTGTTCGACGACACCCCGGGCGAAGTCCGCGCCAAGCTCAGTAGCGAATCCGGCAAGACTCAGCTGAACCAAGGCTTCCTCACCCACCCGCGCAGCAACGGTAAAGCCCAGCCGCGCGGCGAAGGTTTCGAACTGCGCACCGATAACCATGGAGCCATCCGCGCCGCGCACGGCCTGCTGCTGTCCACCGAAGCGCAAAACGGCGCTGGCGGCAAACAGCTAGCGCGCGAGCACGCCCAAAGCCAGCTACAGTCCGCCGTCGCGCTGAGCCAGGCGCTGGCCGAAACCGCTACTGGGCAGCTCGCCGACACCATGGAAACCGGGCCGCATGAGATTGGCGACGACAATGCGAAAGCCGGCAAGAAAACCAAGGGCCACATACAGCACCAGCTCGACGCCCTGGCGGCGTGGGAAGCCGGCAGCAATACCGACAAGGACGGCAAGACGGCGAAAGATCAGGCTGGCCAGCAACCGCAACTGGTTTTGTCTGGCCCGGCCGGCATCGCCAGCCTAACCGAACAAAGCCAAACCGTCTCCGCCGGCACCAACCTCAACCTCGTCGCCCAACGCGACGCCAACCACACCACGGGCCGACGCTGGCTGCACAACGTGGGCCAGCACATCAGCCTGTTCGTAGCTGGGGTGAAGGACAAGGTGGCGCTGAAGCTGATCGCCGCCAAGGGGAAGGTGAAGGTGCAGGCGCAGAGCGATGCGATGGAGCTGACGGCGGATAAGGACGTCACCATTACTTCCTGCAAAGGCTTCGTGCATGTCGCTGCTGATCAAGAAATTCTGCTCGCCTGCGATGGAGCTTACATTCGCCTTCAAGGGGGGAATATCGAAGTACATGCGCCAGGCACCATCAGTGTTAAGGGCTGTCTCTTATACACATCTCCGAGCCCACGAGACTCAAAAGGGGGGGGGGGGGGGGGGGGGGGGGGGGGGGGGGGGGGGGGGGGGGGGGGGG
>NZ_JAELTR010000116.1:0-3156 GCF_016428945.1 Chromobacterium sp. ASV23 | reverse complement strand
GGCGTCTGGCGGTGTCCTACTTTCACATGGCGAATGCCACACTATCATCGGCGCTAAGGCGTTTCACGATCCTGTTCGGGATGGGAAGGCGTGGGACCACCTCGCTAAGGCCACCAGACATAAACTTGTACAAACTCAAAGAAGCCTGAACCAGAGAGGGTCTCTGATTCTGAATATTCGGTATTTAATTGTGTCGCACACACTCTATCTCGTGCCTCGGCTAAACCAAGTCACTCAAATGATAGGATCAAGCCTCACGAGCAATTAGTATCGGTTAGCTTCACGCCTCACAGCGCTTCCACACCCGACCTATCAACGTCCTGGTCTCGAACGACTCTTCAGGGAGGTCAAGCCTCCAGGGAAGTCTCATCTTCAGGCAAGTTTCCCGCTTAGATGCTTTCAGCGGTTATCTCTTCCGAACTTAGCTACCCGGCGATGCGACTGGCGTCACAACCGGTACACCAGAGGTTCGTCCACTCCGGTCCTCTCGTACTAGGAGCAGCCCCCGTCAAACTTCCAACGCCCACTGCAGATAGGGACCAAACTGTCTCACGACGTTTTGAACCCAGCTCACGTACCACTTTAAATGGCGAACAGCCATACCCTTGGGACCGGCTACAGCCCCAGGATGTGATGAGCCGACATCGAGGTGCCAAACACCGCCGTCGATGTGAACTCTTGGGCGGTATCAGCCTGTTATCCCCGGAGTACCTTTTATCCGTTGAGCGATGGCCCTTCCATTCAGAACCACCGGATCACTATGTCCTGCTTTCGCACCTGCTCGACTTGTCGGTCTCGCAGTTAAGCTACCTTTTGCCATTGCACTATCAGCACGATTTCCGACCGTACCTAGGTAACCTTCGAACTCCTCCGTTACACTTTGGGAGGAGACCGCCCCAGTCAAACTGCCTACCATGCACTGTCCCCAATCCGGATCACGGACCAAGGTTAGAACCTCAAAGGGGTCAGGGTGGTATTTCAAGGTCGGCTCCACCAGAACTAGCGTCCTGGCTTCAAAGCCTCCCACCTATCCTACACAAACCACTTCAAAGTCCAATGCAAAGCTACAGTAAAGGTTCACGGGGTCTTTCCGTCTAGCAGCGGGGAGATTGCATCTTCACAAACACTTCAACTTCGCTGAGTCTCAGGAGGAGACAGTGTGGCCATCGTTACGCCATTCGTGCGGGTCGGAACTTACCCGACAAGGAATTTCGCTACCTTAGGACCGTTATAGTTACGGCCGCCGTTTACCGGGGCTTCGATCAAGAGCTTGCACCCCATCACTTAACCTTCCGGCACCGGGCAGGCGTCACACCGTATACGTCCACTTTCGTGTTGGCACAGTGCTGTGTTTTTGTTAAACAGTCGCAGCCACCGATTCTCTGCGACCTCTCAAAGCTTCAGACGCGAAGTCCTACACTCTAAGAGGCATACCTTCTCCCGAAGTTACGGTATCAATTTGCCGAGTTCCTTCTCCTGAGTTCTCTCAAGCGCCTTAGAATTCTCATCCTGCCCACCTGTGTCGGTTTGCGGTACGGTTCTTGTGTAGCTGAAGCTTAGTGGCTTTTCCTGGAAGCGTGGTATCAGTCACTTCAGGTCCGTAGACCCTCGTCATCACGTCTCGGTGTTAAAGAAGGGCGGATTTGCCTACCCCTCACACCTACCGGCTTAAACAGACTATTCCAACAGTCTGATGACCTAACCTTCTCCGTCCCCACATCGCACTACACAAAAGTACGGGAATTTTAACCCGTTTCCCATCGACTACGCTTTTCAGCCTCGCCTTAGGGGCCGACTCACCCTACGCCGATGAACGTTGCGTAGGAAACCTTGGGCTTTCGGCGAGCGGGCTTTTCACCCGCTTTATCGCTACTCATGTCAGCATTCGCACTTCTGATATCTCCAGCATCCCTTACGAGACACCTTCACAGACCTACAGAACGCTCCCCTACCACGTGCACAGAGTGCACATCCGCAGCTTCGGTTATCAGTTTGAGCCCCGTTACATCTTCCGCGCAGGACGACTCGACCAGTGAGCTATTACGCTTTCTTTAAATGATGGCTGCTTCTAAGCCAACATCCTGGCTGTCTAGGCCTTCCCACTTCGTTTACCACTTAACTGATCATTTGGGACCTTAGCTGGCGGTCTGGGTTGTTTCCCTCTTGACGATGGACGTTAGCACCCACCGTCTGTCTCCCATGCTCGCACTTTCCGGTATTCAGAGTTTGCCATGGTTTGGTAAATCGCAATGACCCCCTAGCCATAACAGTGCTTTACCCCCGGAAGTGATACATGAGGCACTACCTAAATAGTTTTCGGGGAGAACCAGCTATCTCCGAGTTTGTTTAGCCTTTCACCCCTATCCACAGCTCATCCCCTAGTTTTGCAACACTAGTGGGTTCGGACCTCCAGTGCGTGTTACCGCACCTTCATCCTGGCCATGGATAGATCACTCGGTTTCGGGTCTACGCCCAGCAACTAAAGCGCCCTATTCGGACTCGGTTTCCCTACGCCTCCCCTATTCGGTTAAGCTCGCTACTGAACGTAAGTCGCTGACCCATTATACAAAAGGTACGCAGTCACGGAACAAGTCCGCTCCCACTGTTTGTATGCATCCGGTTTCAGGTTCTATTTCACTCCCCTCCCGGGGTTCTTTTCGCCTTTCCCTCACGGTACTGGTTCACTATCGGTCGATCACGAGTATTTAGCCTTGGAGGATGGTCCCCCCATCTTCAGACAGGATTTCGCGTGTCCCGCCCTACTTCTCGTATGCTTAGTCCTTGCGATGCGTTTTCGTGTACGGGGCTATCACCCACTACGGCGGTCCTTTCCATGAACCTTCCACTAACGCAACTCATAACACATACAGGCTGTTCCGCGTTCGCTCGCCACTACTTACGGAATCTCGGTTGATTTCTTTTCCTTCAGCTACTTAGATGTTTCAGTTCGCTGAGTTCGCTTCCACTGACCTATGTATTCAGTCAGGGATGACCCCTAAGGGCCGGGTTTCCCCATTCGGATATCGCGGGATCAAAGCTCTATTGCCAGCTCCCCCGCGCTTTTCGCAGGCTTACACGTCCTTCATCGCCTGTGATCGCCAAGGCATCCACCAGATGCACTTAGTCGCTTGACCCTATCATTTCAGTAACCTAAAT
>NZ_JAELTR010000115.1:0-3207 GCF_016428945.1 Chromobacterium sp. ASV23 | reverse complement strand
AGATGTGTATAAGAGACAGCCCCTAGGGGATCACTCAAAAATTGTAGCCGCTATATCGTAATCACTGGGGCGACCAACATCCAGCCAATGCTCGTAAATAGGGAAGCAAGATACCTTTCTTCCCTTTTCTATCAAGCTCTCCGCCACATCAGTCATATTGAATCTCTCTGTGGCAGGAAGATACTCGAACACCTCGCGCGAGACAAAGTACATTCCACTATTGACCATGAATTTATATACAGGCTTCTCATCGATCTTAGCTACCACCCCATCTTCCTCAGCGATGACGCCAAATGGGACTTCAACATGATACTGGGTAGAGGCAATGGTCATGCAGGCATTGGTACGCATGTGATCAGCAAAAAACATACGTACATTCAAATTGGTTAGAATATCACCATTGAATACCAACATATGTTCGTCCGGCTGTTCCACCAATGCTAAGGCACCACCAGTGCCTAAAGGAGTCGCTTCATTTATGTAATAAATTTCAACACCAAAACGGCTACCATCCCCAAAGTGTTCCATGATCTTTTCTGGTAAATAGTGAGTGGTAATATAAAACTTTCGCACGCCAAATTCGATCATCTTCATGATGCTAATCTCTAGAATCGGACGTCCGTTCACCTTCAGCATCGGTTTGGGCGTAGTATCGGTAAAGGGACGCATGCGCGTACCGAACCCACCAGCCATAACAATCGCGGAAAAACTTTTTTTCTGAAAGTCATACTCATGACAAAGATGATCGGCTCCAATCACATCAAGCGGCTGACCGAATGAATCCACCAGCACCAGCTGGCGTAGGCTGTGCTCGGCAAAAATAGCCCGGCGCTTGTCATCAGTAGAGTCCACACTAGCCGTAATCGGCCTAGCTCTGGCGCTGGCCTGCTTGATTTTGAGTATTTCATAAGCGGAATCAGTTAGCCCTCTCCCAGCCAGAAAGGCGCGCCGAACATCTCCATCGGTGAAAATATTCTCAAATTTACCTTCATTGTTGTAATAAAGGCAGCATGCTACGGAGCCGCTGTTCTGAATGCAAGCTACAACATCAGAAATTTGGGATTCCTCAGTGACAGAGATTCTTGAGAGCTCGATATTTTTCATTGCAATCGCCCAATATTTATCCAGAATGATTTTTGGAATTATGCTTTTAGATCAAGCCATTTGCTTGTTCTCGCAATTGCATCCACCAGACTTGTGGAGTTGCAAAGCAGGCCATCGTTGCGAGCCTTATTAATATCAGCCAAATATTGATTAATCGGTGCATCAGGAGTAGCTGGAGTCATTATTTTTACGGACTCATTTGGCATGCCATGGCATTTGGCCACCAGCAATCCAAGCTGCTTTATAGATAATACTTCCGTACCAGCGATATTATATGGCACTCCTGAACGACATTTGACCAGAAGCCTGATCAAGGACGCAGCCAGATCTGCAGCATACAAATAGGAACGCAGCGGGGTACCATCACCACTGATGACAATACACTTCCTCTCACGTGCATCTCGGATAAAATTACCGATTGCGTAGTTAGCATCCATAGGCAGATAAGGACCAACAAAAGCGAAACAACGTGCGATGGCCAATTTGAAACCATGTTTCCTCGCCTCAGCGGCGGACATGATTTCCATCATGCGCTTAGTTTGTCCATAAACAATCTTTTCACTTGTTAAGGCAGAAATGCTGTCTACCTCCTCGACGAAGCCATTTCCCCCTCGACATTCAAGCACGGATGTATAGACCCCTCCGGAGCTGGTAACGAGCAAAGAACGGATCTTTTTCTCTTCGGCCAACTTGAGTATGCGGCTCATCCCAAGCACACCCGCTCGCACATGCTCGCTAGCCCAGCTATCGCGGCCATCTAGATTGGGCACCGATGCGGCATGAATAATGTGACTGACTGACTGTACTGGAAATTCGAACGTTTCCAGATCACCCTCTACCCACCTCAGCGCAGGGTTATCGCGCAAGTGAGGATAACGCGTAAAGAATCTACCTGCATCCCGCAGCAGTACAGTTACCGTAAGGTTCAACTGCCTCTCACGCGCCATCCATAGAAAAGCTTCAACCAGCCATATCCCGAAAAAACCGCTGGCCCCCGTAATAAAAACATTACCGTTCTCAAAGTCATAAAGCACATCATCCGTTTGCGTGGCGATGATGTTCAAATCTTGCTCAAATAGAGAAAAACCAGAAGGGATCGCTGTGTCCATATCCACTCAATCGAAATTGACTCGTTCTCGCTCGACAACCATCGGCCGTTTGACGGTATGCGTCACCAGAAGGCCAATATACTCGCCCAACATGCCGACAATGAAGAACAAAACACCAAGAAAGAAAAACAACGCAATGGCGAGCGGAGCGAAACCAACCTGGAAATCATCCCAAGCAATGATCTTCCGCGCAAAATAGTAGACACCAAGCATGAAACTTAGACCACTCATGGTACCGCCAATAATGGTTGCCAAGCGCAAGGGAGCCTTGGAGTGGTTCACAACGCCAAGCAAGGCGCTATCCAGATAAACGAAGAAATTACCTTTCGACAGCCCCGACCTTCGCAATGGCTTGTCAAAAGGAATCTCAACTCGAGGATAACCAATCTCACAGATAAGACCACGAAAATAAGGATAGGGATCCTGAATTTCACGCAAAATATCCATCACTTTTTTATCGTAGAGGCCGAACCCCGTAAAGTTTCTCACCTGATCGACTTCTGATATCCTAGTGATCAACGAGTAATACATCTTTCTCAGGTATGGAGTAATACCCTTTTCTGCGTGAGAGCGGCGAACCCCAATAACAATTTTACTGCCTGCCAGCCAGTTTTTGACAAAATCAATGATCAACTCTGGAGGGTCTTCCAGATCTGAAGCCATACCGATCACCGCATCCCCCTGAGCCTGAAGCAAGGCATGATATGGAGAACGAATATGTCCGAAGTTGCGAACATTAAAGATGGCTTTGATTCTCTTATCAGCTTCGCACAGTTGCTTTATTTTTAGATCTGTCCCATCGACACTATCATTGTCAATAAGGATTATTTCATAATCCAACTCTGGGAACTGACTCATGGCAAGCCCAATGCGACGAGTCAATTCTTCAACATTGTCAACTTCGTTGTAACAACCAGCAACGATGCTAACCATCTTGGTTTTACTCATTATCCTGCGCCTGTCTCTTATACACATCTCCGAGCCCACGAGACTC
>NZ_JAELTR010000114.1:0-3406 GCF_016428945.1 Chromobacterium sp. ASV23 | reverse complement strand
CCCCCCCCCCCCCCCCCCCCCCCCCCCCCCCCCCCCCCCCCCCCCCCCCCCCCCCCCCCCCCCCCCCCCCCCCCCCCCCCCCCCCCCCCCCCCCCTTTCTAATCCCCCCCCCACCCCCCACACCTCCACCTCCGTGCTGTCGTCGGCAGCGTCAGATGTGTATAAGAGACAGGCTCTCTAGTGTCTTTTTTTAATTCTTCAAAGGTTTTTAATTTTACATTTGTACTTTTTGTTGCCTCATATGCACCGCTTTGAAATCCAACCTCTGAGATGATGAATGCTCTATCCGCCCCAATATCTTCCGCAATTGTTCTAAGTCCGAGAACTTGAAGTTTGTTAACTTTGGTTTTCCATTTTTTTGCTTCTACTATCCACGTTAGATCTTCGCCTAAGAATTTAGTAGTCACCAATACGTCAATATCGTGCTGGGTTCTTACTCCCTGTATGGTCACATTTGTTTTGGCAACAGCCCCGATAGAAGTAAAGTAATTACATATTTCTTCTTGAAATTTAAACCAGTCTGCATTTTTACTCATTGCTAAATCCTAATGATTAGGTGGCGATCATTTTTAAATGGAGTGGTCAATGGATAGTTCATTATTATAGAGAATTTATAATTTAGGGGGTGAAAGGGTTTGTTTTCGATGGCGGCTATTTTATTTTAATTTGCTAGAAAATTATTGCTCTCTTGATGGCTTTCTAAAAATTCCGCGTACCACTGCATCATTTTTCGACGCTCCTCCAAATATTCAGCTCGATGGTAAGCCGCCCGTACTTTGTTGCGCTCTGCGTG
Organism: Chromobacterium sp. ASV23; assembly: GCF_016428945.1. NCBI lineage: Bacteria > Pseudomonadati > Pseudomonadota > Betaproteobacteria > Neisseriales > Chromobacteriaceae > Chromobacterium > Chromobacterium sp. ASV23. The sequence continues at coordinate 2,613 of NZ_JAELTR010000114.1, read as the reverse complement.
TGCGAGTTGTTTCTCTATGATATCTGGGTCAAAGCCTTCTTCGTTGAGAACTGTTGAAGCCAGGGCGCGAAAGCCGTGAGGGGTTGCCGTGCCTTTGTAGCCCATGCGGCCCATGGCATAGCCCAGTGTGTTCTCGGACATCGGTTTTTTGAGATCTGTCACGGCAGGGAAGAGCAGTGCGCTTTTGCCGGTCAGCGGCCGTAGCTCTTTCAGCAGCTCCAGCGCCTGGCGCGATAGCGGTACAAGGTGAGGCTCGCGCATCTTCATGCGCTCGGCCGGGATGCGCCATTCGGCGCGCTCTTCATCAAACTCTTCCCAGCGTGCGGCGCGCAGTTCGCCAGGGCGGACAAAGGTCAGCATCAGCAGATGCATGGCAATGCGTGTCGGGATGTAGAGCGGTTCGGCCGCCAGGCGGCGGTAGAACTCGCGTAGCTCGCCTCGTGGCAGTGCTGGGCGGTGTTCCACCTTCTTTGCGCGTATCGCGCCTGTCAGGTCTGTTGCCGGGTTGTGGACGGCCCGGCCGGTCTGGATGGCATAGCGGATTACTGCGCTGATTCGTTGCAGCACGCGTTGGGCGGTTTCCACCGCGCCACGTTTTTCTATTTTGCGGATGGTATCCAAGATCATCGGCGCGGTGAGTTGGGAGACTGGCTGCTTGCCGAGGTCGGGGAAGGCGTCAGCCTCTAGGGAGTCGAGGATTCTAACCGCGTGATCCTTGCTCCAGCGCGGCAACTGTTTGTCGTACCACTCTCGGGCAACACTCTCGAAGGAATTTTCAGCATTGAGTTGTCGCTCCCTCTTCTGCTCTTTCTTGGCTGCGTTGGGGTCAACTCCTGCTGCGAGCAACTTATGCGCGGCATCGCGCTTTTCGCGTGCTTCTTTGAGCGTGACTGTGGGGTAGACGCCAAAGGATAGTGTCTTCTGCTTGCCATCATAGCGGTAGGCCATGCGCCAATACTTGGCCCCGTTAGGCATGATCCAGAGAAATAAGCTGCCGCCATCTGCCAGCTTGGCAGGTTTTCCATCATCTCTGGCTTTGCTATTGCGGATGGCTGTGTCTGTGAGCGGCATGTTGGCATTTCCTGCTGTTGGTATCTGGCGTGATGGTATCTTCAGTACCAACATATGTACCAACACTTTGTACCGGCTTTGGCTGGATGGTCCCGGACGGAAATGGACAACAAAAAACCCGCAAAGCCTTGTGCTGTGCGGGTTTCCTGGTACTTCTTGGACTCTCTCGGAGTGATCGCTGGTGCCCAGAGTCGGACTCGAACCGACACGCCTTGCGGCGGGGGATTTTGAATCCCCTGCGTCTACCAATTTCGCCATCCGGGCGACATCTGCGAGAGAACGAATCTTAACCTTCGCCGTCACGCTTGTAAATAGTTGCGGCTTAGTCTTTTTTCAGTTTCAGCGCGTAGTCGTACAGTTGCTTGCGGTTGGCGCCGCTGATCTGGGCCGCCAGCGTGGCGGCCTGCTTGGTGGGCAGGTCGGCGGCCAGGATTTGCAGCACGCGCATGGCTTCGGCCGGCGGCGCGTCGTTATCGGCTTCTACGGCCGGGGCGGCGTCGATGATCAGGGCGATTTCGCCGCGCTGCTGGTTGCTGTCGGCCTTTACCCACTCCAGCAGTTCTGCCGCGGGCAGCGCCTGGAAGGTTTCAAAGGTTTTGGTCAGTTCGCGCGCGATCATCACGCGGCGCTCGCCGCCCAGTTCCGCCACGATGTCTTCCAGCGCGTCCACAATGCGGTGCGGCGCTTCGTAGCAGACGGTGAGATGGGGGGCGGACAGCCATTGCTGCAGCGTTTTGCGGCGTTCGCCGCTTTTGGGCGGCAAAAAGCCGTGGAACAGAAAGGTGGGGGCGGTGAAGCCGCTGGCGGACAGCGCGGCGATGACGGCGCTGGCGCCGGGAAGCGGGCGCACCGGGTGGCCGGCGGCGCGCACGGCCTCTACCAGCCGCGCGCCGGGGTCGGACACGGCCGGGGTGCCGGCGTCGGATACCTGGACCACAATCTGCCCTTCGGACAGCCAGCGCACCACTTGTTCCGCCATGCCGCGCTCGTTGTGTTCGCGCAGGCTGACCAGCCGTTTGGCGCGGATGCCATAGGCGGACAGCAGCTGGCCGGTGACGCGGGTGTCTTCGGCGCAGACCACGTCGGCGGCTTCAAACGCCGCCAGCGCGCGCGCGCTGATGTCGGCCAGATTTCCAATGGGCGTGGCCACCACATATAATGTCCCGCTACAGAAACTATCCCTGGCGGCATCGATCAGGTGGGCGAACGAGTTATGCAAAGACTGACTCCGCTGTTATTGGTGAGCTTGGCGCTGACGTGGTTGACGCCCGCGCTGGCGCAAACCCCAGACTATATCATCCAAAGCAACGGCGCGCCGATGCGCGCGCTGCAGCAAGCGCCCGGCCAAACGCCGCGGCTGGCCCCCGCGCCGGCGCAGACGGCGCCTGCCGCGGCAGCCTTGCCCAGCTCCGCGCCCTGTCTCTTATACACATCTCCGAGCCCACGAGACTCCGCCAATTATCGCGTATGCCGTCTTCTGCGTGAAAAGGGGGGGGGGGGGGGGGGGGGGGGGGGGGGGGGGGGGGGGGGGGGGGGGGGGGG
>NZ_JAELTR010000113.1:0-3530 GCF_016428945.1 Chromobacterium sp. ASV23 | reverse complement strand
CCCCCCCCCCCCCCCCCCCCCCCCCCCCCCCCCCCCCCCCCCCCCCCCCCCCCCCCCCCCCCCCCCCCCCCCCCCCCCCCCCCCCCCCCCCCTCTCCCCCCCCCCCCCCCCCACCCCCACCCACACCTCCGTGCTGTCGTCGGCAGCGTCAGATGTGTATAAGAGACAGCAACTACCGATTACGGTTTTCAAAATTGAGGGCCGCCGTGGTTCATTTGCACTGACCATAGAAGTCGCAGCCTGGTTATCAAAACGAAGAGCAACACCATCTAGATAGGTCGCTTGGAATCGCACCATCCAGCTTAGAAAGGACATTCTAAGACGAGAAAACTGAAGAAATAAAAAAAGCGCTCGACGGCAATCGAGCGCTTTGCACCCTGGGGGAACCCAGACTAGAAGCTTATGGCACTTCCAGTCTACGAACTGCGACCGCAGTTCGTCAACCCCCGTTTGTTTTTGAACGTCTGAGGACGGGCAGGGCCCTTGCTCGTCCTCAGGAAACGGAGGTATCTCATGCGAACCACAAAGCGTTTCACACCCAAGGTTCTCGAAAAATTCCGAAAGCTAGATCGCGGCACAGGAAAACATGCAAATTACATACCATGGCATCGAGTAAGTCGCAGCGACCCTGCAAGCTGTGGACGTTCTCATTTACTCAACTGGTGCGGTCGCCAACGTGAACTTCTTAGCGATGGAGAATTGGTCATGACCCTGTTCATCACCATGCTCCCGCATATTGATGACCTTCGTGAGCAATTTCCGCTGTCACTCAAAACGGCACAACACGAAATTAACGAATACGACCCCAAAGCAAATTTAGCAGGCCTTCCTGGTACGCAGGATATCGCGTCTAATCTAGGATACAAACATCCCAAGGTGACTGGAGAAGGTAAAGGCCATTCAGCCCCTTGGGTAATGTCTACAGATTTTCTCCTAACGCTGAAACACGCTGATCGTACCCCTGAACTATTAGCCATCGCCTACAAAAAAACCAAAGAACTCAATAAGCCTCGGACCAAGGAGTTGCTAGCAATTGAACAGGCCTACTGGCAGGCGAGGAAAATTCAGTGGCTCTTGATCACACCCGAGCAGTTTGACAAACGAATTGGTCTGACGCTTAGGAGAGCTGCCCCTTGGGCGCTGGGCGAACAGGTTCCCCAAAACTTGCTTTTAAAAATCGCTGATATCGTAAAAGCGCAGCCAGAACAATCACTAACATCTACGCTGCAATCCCTCTGTGCAGTCACCGGTGAGATGGACCTGGCCCAACGAGCATTGTGGCAGGCCGTATGCCTAGGCTACCTCCCAATCGATCTCACCCGTTGCTGGCGGCCCCATCTACCACTCAGAAATCTTACCCAGTCGGCCTTCCTCGCACAAAACCCTATCGCGATGAGGAGGTCGGCATGGATCTGATGCACAACCAAGTTATCCAAATTATTGACGGAGACAACACCGGGATCTACCGAGTCATTTTGAACGAACTACGGCTCGAGAAGGTCTGCGTTGTCAGACTCGACCCTCCCGCTGAACGCGCTCCCAATCGCCAAGGACGCCCTAGGGCGGAAAACACGATAAGACCTAGAAAGAAGACCCAACCACCACAGGTTGGGACATTAATCTGGATTGACCACGTAACCCTGCATCAGTTGGAGAGCGTCAATGCAATACTCACGCTAGTCATTGAACAGGAGTCTCGCTACCTGTCAGCTGTTCCAGAAAAAGACCGAGCAATCCACAACAAACGCATAGAGATTATGCAGGACTTCCTTGCATTTCCCACCCTACGTGAACACATTCTTGCTTATCAGAGCGTCAGCCGACTTATCAAAGAAGCTATGGCACGAAGTACAGCCAGTCGCTCCACCGTAACGAAACTCTTTTCTCTGCTATGCCGATTGGGGTTTAACGAGTCGAGCCTGATGCCCCGCTGGGATCGCTGTGGTGCACCGGGCATTACGAGGCCCTGCGATCCCGGTGGACGAAAAAAATCTGGGGCCAAAACAACTAAACAACGCATTGCCAGAGCATACGGAGAAGATCTCCCACCAGAACAGCCTGGAATGAGCACAGATTGGCGCCACCGGATCATGGCCGCAGATAAAGCGATCCACTCGCCCAAACCCCCTATGCCTGAGCGATGCAAAATGATTCTGGCTAGCGCATTTATCCAGCGCTACAAGCAGGTCAATGGCCAGTTAGTTGCTATCGAACCACAGCTCGGGACCTATCCTAATCGTGCGCAAATACGCCGTGTTTTAGAGGTAGATACGCCGAGACTGCAACGACTGATGGCCCAGACAACCAAGGGACATTTCCAGCGTAACATGCGCGGCATGACAGGGCGATCATGGCAGGATACTGCAGGCCCTGGTCATACCTGGGCAATTGACTCGACCGTTGGGGATATTTATCTACGCTCAACAATTAATCGGGCCTGGGTCATTGGCAGACCGGTTGTTTACATCATCGTCGATGTCTGGAGCTCGGCCATAGTTGGATTTTATGTATGCTTAACCGGCCCCAGCTGGCACATGGCCAAAATCGCGCTTTTCTGCGCGGCTGCTGACCCGACCCTGATTGCTGACTTATGGGGATATCAGGCAGTGCTCTCACTCCAGCCGGTCCCAACTATGTGCTTTAGCCTGCTGTGCGATCGTGGAGAATACCTGTCGCAAGCAGCGCGAATTACTGGGGCAGAGTTGATACCTTGCCTCAGCTACACCCCTCCCTACCGTCCCGATCTCAAAGGGTGTGTCGAGGTTCCACACCGAATTATGAAGGATCGCGTATTCAGCCTCATACCAGGTGCCATAGACATGCGGCAGAAAGAACTCGAGCGAAAACGCGTCAAGATGAGTGATGCGGTACTGACAGTTCGGGAATATACCCACCTGTTGCATACCATTTTTACCGAATACAACCTGACCGCCAATCGGGAAAATCGACTAGACGCTCATATGCGAGCTGCAGGAGTATTTCCTAGTCCAGCTGGGCTATGGCATTGGGGACATCAGGTTGGTATAGGTTTTCGTCGAATGGTAACTCAGGAGCAATTGATTTCATCGCTGTTACCGCAAGCGCAGGGACGAGTGACACGTAGTGGCATCATGCACGCTGGACTGCTGTATGAGTCGGAAGAGTGCAATGAACAGCAATGGACTACCTATGCCCGTAACTTGGGAGGATGGGATATTGATAGCTATTATTTTCCAGGAACAGTCTCACGAATCTGGACTCCACCACACGGAGGAAACGGATTACTCGAACTAACGCTATCTGACCAAGCGAATGCCTCAGCAGAACTGACTTCTGATGAGGTATTGGATGCATTCGTCTATGCCCGTACTAATAGCTGTCTCTTATACACATCTCCGAGCCCACGAGACTCCGCCAATTATCGCGTATGCCGTCTTCTGCTTGAAAGGGGGGGGGGGGGGGGGGGGGGGGGGGGGGGGGGGGGGGGGGGGGGGGGGGGGGGGGGGGGGGGGGGGGGGGGGGGGGGGGGGGGGGGGGGGGGGGGGGGGGGG
>NZ_JAELTR010000112.1:0-4323 GCF_016428945.1 Chromobacterium sp. ASV23 | reverse complement strand
CCCCCCCCCCCCCCCCCCCCCCCCCCCCCCCCCCCCCCCCCCCCCCCCCCCCCCCCCCCCCCCCCCCCCCTCTCTCATGACCCGCCCACCACCGAGAACTACACCTCCGTGCTGTCGTCGGCAGCGTCCCCCCCCCCCCCCCCCCCCCCCCTACGAAGAGCTACTTAAGAGAGATGAATTTGAGCGTGCAATTAGCCGAGACGCATCGTCAATAACTGCCGTCCGCTATCGCTACAGCAATCTGAATGCACTTGTTTCCAATGCCCTGGAGTTATAAGAATGCTTCGCGAACTTAAAGTTAAAGGTTTCAAGTCGCTAAAGGAAATTAGCGTCTCGCTACGACCTTTAACACTATTGAGCGGTCTCAATAATAGCGGAAAAAGTTCGGTTCTTCAGACCATTCGTATGTTGTGTGATAGTTTTGAAGAACAGGGACCGCCAATGCTAGAAGGACACGGTGGCGTTGAAGAACTGCGATGCAAGTCTGTTTCTAGCAATGAGCGAATTGAGATTGTCGGCACCTTCAACAATGGCACCACTGCGTCATTGTTTCTAACGGACAACTCTTGCGAGATTCCAAAAACGGCTCCGATGGCTTATTATTTGTCTGCTGCTAGAAGGGGGCCGGAAGTCACGCTGCCAATTAGGAGGCATCTAGGTGCCGAAGAATTGCCCTACATCGGGAACCAAGGAGAATATATCGTGGGCTTCTTGGACTCCCTTAACAATACAATCGTTCAGGAGCCGTTACGCCACCCTGCGGCCCAGGGCATTACGCTGGAGTATCAACTTGCGGCTTGGCTAACAGAAGTTTCTCCAGGCATTGACCTTCAATATGATATTGACCGAAAGCGCGACACATCTCGAATCGAGTTTAACTCGTTTCGGCCTACAAACGTTGGCTTTGGGCTCAGTTACAGTTTGCCGATTATTACTGCTGTATTAGGTCTTAGCGCCAAAGCTCCATCCAACGGATGGGAGTGCACATGGGGGGGGGAGTGGGAAGAGCAGAAGGCTAGCAGAGGCGTACTGTTAATGATTGAGAACCCAGAAGCACATCTTCATCCTCAAGGGCAGACCGCACTAGGTCGGCTGCTTGCACTGGGAGCACGTTGCGGGCTTCAATTGCTCATTGAAACCCATAGCGACCATCTGATGGACGGCATTCGAATAGCCGTGCGCGATGGTGAGTTAAATGCTCAGGATGCTCAATTTCACTTCTTCGCAAGATCAACCAATGGTGAAACCATGATGGAGACCCCCAAACTCGCGGCGAATGGAAAACTCAATTTTTGGCCCAAAGGATTTTTCGACCAAACCTTGAGGAACCGAGCACGATTGGCACGATAGCATTCAATGGACCATTACTTTGTTCTCAATAAACTCAGCTTCCCTGCAGGGAGCAAAGAAGCTGCAACGGGCTTGCTTATTGATGCGGCGCGCGGAATGTTGCAAGTAGGAATAGGTGATGATCGCTATGCGCTGTATGCAGACGTAACTGCGAGCCTTTCCCAATTTGTGCTTGCACCCGGTTTTTCATATGGTGATTTTCTAGAAGAATTAACCCATAAGGGTGAACAAGATTTGCAGTTGGCGCTTCTGGAAATTGAAGACAAGTCTCCAGCACTAGATTTTCTGACCAGCGACGAAATAGACAAACTTGCTAGCGAGTGTTTCTATTTTCCGGACGCGCCCTATGATGGATCGGTCGACACAATCGCCTTGGCATGGCATCTCGATGCGGCCCTGCTTAGTATTGCCACATCCGACAGGTGGCTTAACGGCCAAATCGAATTTTTAAACTATGTTGAGGGAAAAACTAATACCGAACCATCGTTCCTCAATAATGTTTCCTGTCGTGCCCATGGAGTAGAACTTGGAACAACGCTCCGTAATGAGGGACTATCGCTAAGTATGCGGTTTCCGGAATGCCGATTTAGTGCCCCATTTCTGGAGTGGGAACGTGATCTGCCAGCAGATTTGCGACGCCGTGTCGGAGCGAAGTTTGCATTGGCAAACGCAAAGCAATTCCAGGGAGGCGAACCTCTATTTAAAACCCTAAAAGATGCAGAAGGCATGCGCGAACTGCGATTCAGTGCCGTGCAGGGCGGCGCGGTCAGAATAATCTTTAGCCAACTTGCTGATCGCAAGCAAGCCATCCTCATCGGTTTCGTCAAGAAGAGCGATAGCGAAGGATACTCAGAAGCTATTCCAGCAGCCAAGGAGTTACTGAACGACATGAGGTCACGCTAGGTAGCACGACAAATCTAATTGCATAATTATTTTGATGTATCCACCCGATAAAACTATGACTGATCACGACTCTACGATCAGTTAGCGAATCTAACAATCAGCTCGATATTTGGCTGAGCGTCTGGTAATCGGCACATTCCGGACCAGTCGGGCTAGCAAGCAGAATGGCAGCTCCGGCCGTAAGAGATCCCTAGTCGGGCTTGCAACGAATAACTCCTTGGGGCTGAACTCATCACTCTGTCTAGCAAGATTACTTCCTGGGGGCACATCCGGGGGCACCACAAAAACAAACAACAATAAAACTCATTTAAAAACAGATCACTGAAACATCAATTCAATCCCTGTCGGGGCGCCACCCACACTTCCAAAGCAGTCCGAGAAAGTCCACAAACCCGCGCCAAATAAGGCTTTGCGGTTTTTTTTACGTCCAAAGCCGTCCGAAACCATCCAGACAAAGCCGGGGGTACGTGGGGGTATGATTGGTGGCATCTTGTGTACCCCCAGATTTCGATACCCCCAAAGCGAGGAGTACCCCCATGCCCCTTACTGACGCCGCCATCAAATGCGCCAAGCCCCGCGAGGATGGCAAACACCTCAAGCTCACCGATGGACAGGGGCTGTCGCTATGGGTCATGCCCACCGGCGCGAAGTATTGGCGGCTGAAGTATCGGATCAATGGCAAAGAGAAGCTGCTGGCGCTTGACGTGTACCCGGAAGTAAGCCTGAAAGAAACCAGGCTGAAGCGCGACGACGCCCGCAAGCAGATCGCCGATGGCGAAGACCCCGCTGCGATGCGCAAGATGGATAAGGTGATCAAGCTGGCAGCCGCCGCCAACACCTTTGAAGCCATCGCGCTGGAGTGGCATGCAAGGGAAAGCCACGAATGGTACGCCGCCCATAGCGAGCGCGTTTTGTCCGCCATGAAGACCCACATCTTCCCCTACATCGGGGACAGGCCAATCCACGAGATTCGCCCGCTGGAACTGCTGGAAGTGTTGCGCAAGGTGGAGAGCGCCGGAAACATCGGCACCACCAAGCGCCTGCGGCAACGCTGCTCAGCCGTCTTCCGCCTGGCCATCCTGACCGGCCGTTGCGACAGCGACCCGGCCGCGCCGCTGACCGACGCTCTCAAAAGCCAGCAATCCACCCCGCGCAAGGCACTGATGCGCGAGGACATCCCGCCTTTCTGGAAGCACTGGAGAAGTACGATGGCAATGTGCAGACCAAGCTGATGATGAAGCGGATGCTGCTGACCTTCACTCGCATCGGAGAAATGGCCATAGCCAGATGGGAGGAAATCGACTTCGACAAGGCGCTGTGGATCATCCCACCAGAGCATCGCAAGTTGCCGGAGAAATCCAAGAAAACTGCTTCGCCTCACCTTGTACCCCTTTCGCAGCAGGCCATCGAAGTGTTAAAACAGCTCAATAGCATAACCGGTGGGCGAGAACACTTATTTCCAAATCGCAACAATCCACGTCGTTCAATGTCACCTGAGACTTTGCGGCGAGCGCTTCATAGCATGAGCTTCAAGGGTAAAGCGGATGTGCATGGATTCTGCTCGACAGCTTCGACCATCCTCAATGAGCAAGGCTTCAATCCAGATGCTATTGAGCGGCAACTGTCTCACATTGAAGGCAACAAAGTACGTGCAGCATAAAACCGAGCAGAATACATGCTGGAAAGGAAGAAGATGATGAGCTTCTGGGCCAACTATCTAGAAAATCTATAAATTAAATAGCCTAGACCATCCTCAATGTTCAATAGTGTCAGAGCGAGATAATTGATGAACATAGATATAAACACAATTGCATCTAGACTCAAACAACTTCGTGAGTCTCTGGCATACTCCGTTCAAGATGTTTATGAACTGACGGGAATCAATCCCGAGCACTTGATAAATATTGAAACATGCAAATCCATACCATCTGGTGACGACATCTTGAATCGCCCCCGCTTTCCTAGACACCGCAAGAGCCTCACACTAGGCCCTACAAGGAGGTGTCATGAGCAAACCGCGTTTCCCCGAAGAGTTCAAGATTGAAGCCGTCAAGCAGGTGACCGAACGAG
>NZ_JAELTR010000111.1:0-4414 GCF_016428945.1 Chromobacterium sp. ASV23 | reverse complement strand
GGTGCTGGACAGCGCGGGCGCCATCTATGTCGGCGACGGCATCGCCCCGCCGGACGCCGAATGAGCCCGACCCCGCGCGCCTGGCTGCGGCTGGCGCTGACGCCCGGCATCGGCCCCGTTGGCTTCCTCAAGCTGATCGAGGCTTTCGGCTCGGCTGACGCCGCCGTGTCGGCCCGGCCGGCGCAAACCGAAAAGCTGATCGGCCGCGAAGCCGCCGAAGCGCTGCATGGCGAGGCCGCGGCGGAATCAGTGGACGCCGCGCTGGCCTGGTCCATGGGGGAGGGCTGCCACCTGATCACCCTGCTGGACGAGGACTACCCGCCGCAACTGGCCGAGGCCGCCTCGCCGCCGCCGCTGCTGTTCGCGCGCGGCCGGCGCGAATTACTGGCGCGGCCGATGCTGGCCATAGTCGGCAGCCGCGCCGCCACGGCGCAAGGCAAACGCAACGCCGAAGACTTCGCCGCCGCGCTGGCCGCGCACGGCTACACCATCGTCAGCGGCCTGGCCAGCGGTATCGACGCCGCCGCCCACCAGGGCGCGCTGGCGCATCCCGCCTCCACCATCGCCGTCATCGGCACCGGCATCGACCGCGTCTACCCGGCGTCCAACCGCCAGCTGGCGCACCAGATCGCCGAGCGCGGGCTGATCCTGTCGGAGTTCGCGCTGGGCATCGGGCCGCTGGCGGGCAACTTCCCGCGGCGCAACCGCATCATCGCCGGCCTGGCGCGCGGCTGCCTGGTGGTGGAAGCCGGCACCGCCTCCGGCTCGCTGATCAGCGCCCGGTTGGCGATGGAAAACAACCGCGAGGTCATGGCGATACCCGGCAGCATCCACAACCCGCAGGCGCGCGGCTGCCACCGACTGATCAAGGACGGCGCGCGGCTGGTGGAGAGCGTGGACGAGGTGCTGGACGAAGTGGGCCGGCTGTCCGCCGCGCCATCGGCGCCGGCCCCGGCGGCCCCACCGCAAGCCTCGCCCTTGTTGGACGCGATGGGTTGGGAACCGGTGCTGGCGGACGCGCTGGCCGACGCCGTCGGGTTGACGTCGGGGGAGGTTTACGCGATGCTGCTCGAACTGGAGCTGGATGGCCGGGTGGCCAGCGTGGCTGGCGGCCGCTTCCAGCGTCTGGCGCAAAACTGAACGCGCCGCGTTCAATCTCAGAAAACTAAGCCATGTTTGACGTACTCACCTATTTATTCGAGCAATACAGCGATCCGGCCGCCTTTGGCGACCGCAGCTCGCTGACCCGCCAGCTGAACGCCATCGGCTTCGAGGAAGACGAGATCGGCGAAGCCTTGGACTGGCTGGACAGCGTCAGCGAGGCCAGCGTCGAACCGTATCTGGGCGCCGACGACGGCAGCGGCATGCGCATCTACGCCGACAGCGAGCTCGAGCACCTGCCGGCCGACGTGCGCGGCCTGCTGCAGTTCCTGGAGGACAACGGCGCCCTGACCCCGTCTCAGCGCGAAATGGTGATAGACCGTTTGCTGGAACTGGACCACGAGGACCTGGACGTCAGCAACGCCAAACTGCTGGTGCTGATGGTGCTGTGGGCGCAACAGGCCGAATTGCCCATTCTGCTGGGCGAGGCGCTGCTGGAAGCGGTGCATGGCGAGCCAACCATGCAATAACTTGTCAGGCCCGGCCCGGCGGCTTAACATGCCGCCGATTGGTCAACCCCTTATTGTGTTCAAGAGCGCCCTTGCGCTCTTGTTTCGTTTGACGGATATAACAAGATGTGTCGGCCGGGCGCGTCCGGCCTTGAATATTGCTGAAAAGATAATATGCCCACCAGCCTCCTGATCGTCGAATCGCCATCCAAGGCGAAGACGCTGAAAAAATATCTTGGCCCGGACTTCGAGGTCCTGGCCTCTTACGGCCACGTGCGCGATCTGGTGCCGAAAAACGGCGCCGTCGATCCGGAAAAAGACTTCGCGATGAAGTACCAGCTGATCGCGCGCAACACCAAGCACGTGGACGCCATCGTCAGCGCGGTGCGCGAGGCCGATCACGTCTACCTGGCAACTGACCCGGACCGCGAAGGCGAGGCCATTTCCTGGCACCTGGTGCAGATCCTCAACAGCAAGAAGCTGCTGAAGGACAAGACCGCCCAGCGCGTGGTGTTCCATGAGATCACCAAGAACGCGGTGCTGGACGCGATCCAGAACCCGCGGGCCATCGCCCAGGATCTGGTGGACGCGCAGCAGGCGCGCCGCGCGCTGGACTATCTGGTGGGTTTCAATCTGTCGCCGCTGCTGTGGAAGAAAATCCGCCGCGGCCTGTCCGCCGGCCGGGTGCAGAGTCCGGCGCTGCGGCTGATCTGCGAACGCGAGAACGAGATCAAGGCCTTTGTGCAGCAGGAATACTGGTCGGTCCATCTCGACAGCCACAAGAGCCGCACCAAGTTCTCCGCCAAACTGACCACGCTGTCCGGCGTCAAGCTCGACCAGTTCGCCATCCCCAACGAAGCGGAACAGGCTGCCGTGCTGTCCCGCCTCGAAGGCAAGCCGGCCCAGGTCGGCACCATCGAGAAGAAAAAGAAATCGCGCAGCCCGGCCGCGCCGTTCACTACCTCCACGCTGCAACAGGAGGCCGTGCGCAAGCTGGGCATGACCACCGACCGCACCATGCGCACCGCGCAGCAGCTGTACGAAGGCATGGACATCGGTCATGGCACCGTCGGCCTGATCACCTATATGCGTACCGACTCGGTGGTGCTGGCCAATGAAGCGGTGGAAGAAATCCGCGGCTATATCGGCCTGAAATGGGATGCCGACTTCCTGCCCAAGAACCCGGTGACCTACAAGAGCAAGGCCAAGAACGCCCAGGAAGCGCACGAGGCGATCCGCCCCACTTCCATCCTGCGCACGCCGGAAATGGTCAAGCCTTTCCTGACCACCGATCAGTTCAAGCTGTACGACATGATCTGGAAGCGCACCCTGGCCTGCCAGATGGCGCCGGCCAGATTCGACACCACCAGCGTGGACATCCTGGTGGGCGAAGGCGTGTTCCGCGCCAGCGGCCAGGTGCAAACCTTCGCCGGCTTCCTCGCCGTGTACGAGGAAGACGTGGACGACGCCGAGGACGAGGACAACGCCAAGCTGCCGCTGCTGACCGAGGGCGAAGACCTGCCGGTGGACAAGCTGTACGGCGAGCAGCACTTCACCCAGCCGCCGCCGCGCTATTCGGAAGCGTCCTTGGTGAAGGCGCTGGAAGAGTTCGGCATCGGCCGGCCGTCCACCTACGCCAGCATCATCTCGACGCTGAAGGACCGCGAATACGTCATTCTGGACAAGAAGCGCTTCCTGCCGACCGACACCGGCGACATCGTCAACAAGTTCCTGACCGAGCACTTCTCGCAATACGTCGACTACAACTTCACCGCCAAGCTGGAAAACCAGCTGGATGAGATCGCCAGCGGCACGCGCCAGTGGGTGCCGGTGATGGACAGCTTCTGGAAGGGCTTCAAGAAGCAGATCGACGAAAAAGAGAGCATTTCCCGCGCCGAAGTGACCACGGAAAGCCTGGACGAAGCCTGCCCGAAATGCAGCAAGCCGCTGTCGATCAAGTTCGGCAAGCGCGGCCGCTTCATCGCCTGCACCGGCTATCCGGAGTGCGACTACACCCGCAATATCGGCGAAACCGCCGAACAGGCGGCGGAAGAGGCGGAAGCGCCGACCGTGATCGAAGGCCGCGTCTGCCCGGATTGCGGCGGCGAGCTGCACATCAAGAAGGGCCGCTACGGCAAGTTCATCGGCTGCGCCAACTACCCCAAGTGCAAACACATCGAGCCCTTGGAAAAGCCGCGCGAAACCGGCGTCACCTGCCCGGAATGCAAGACCGGCCAGCTGATCGAACGTAAAAGCCGCTACGGCAAGCTGTTCTACAGCTGCAACACCTATCCCAAGTGCAAGTACGCCACGTGGAACCCGCCGATCGCCGAGCCGTGCCCGAAGTGCAACTGGCCCATTCTGACGATCAAGACCACCAAGCGCCGCGGCACTGAGAAGGTATGCCCGCAGAAGGAATGCGGCTACGCCGAGCAGATCGCGCCGCCGGAAGGCAAGGACACGCCGGCTGCAGAAGAGGCGTGAGCCTGATCAGGATCACCCAAGCCGCTCCCGCTGGAGCGGCTTTTTTGCGCCCGCCGTTGCGTTTTTGGCCCGCGCGGCCACGCCTCGCCGGCATTAGCCCCAAGCCATCAGCATCGACAAGCTGTTGATTTTATTGCGATCCCCATTGCGCAGTGCGCTATGATCACGGTGAACTTGCCGCCGGACTTCCGGCGGTCCGCGCCGCCCAGGCATGCCGGACGCAATAGCCCTGCTCCGGCCGGCGGCGTTTTATTTTTGAGATCGCCGCATCATGAAATTCAGCAGCCACTTTCTGTTCACCGGCGCCGCCATCCTCACCC